>JAFGTU010000298.1 GCA_016933985.1 Sedimentisphaerales bacterium
CCTGACGTCAACGCAAGGGAAGTAAGCACCATAGAGAGAGGATGTGAAGAAGGAGACCTACATTATGAAGGCAAAACTGAGAATGTTCGGCGTTGAAGGTCTGGCGCACCTCGTATTAGTGTGCGGCCTCGCCATTCCGGTGGGGGCATGGGACTGCTATCCGGGATGCAGCCCCAGTGCTTGCGAGGCGTGTGAGGCCGGCGTGTGCGTGTATCAGTGCGAATCCGCCGATTGTGAAACTTGCTTCGAAGGGTCTTGCATTGTATGTTTCTACTCGGCGCAGGAATGCACAAAATGTGAGGACGGCGAGTGCGTAGATGATGATGCCCAGTGTACCGGCGAATGCCACGATGGCTGTTCAGGGGGAAGCTGCGTAGACGATGACAGCAAATGTAACTCGTGCCAGAAATGTTCGTATGGGAATTGCGGTCTAAAATCCACATCGGATTGCGCGACTGACTCTGATTGCCACGAAACGTTCCAGTACTGCTATCTGTGCAAGTGCAAGTGCCAAAGCTGCTATGCGTGGGAGGATGTTCCTGAAAACACGCTTAATCCTTGTCCCGACTGTAGCAACGAGGAGGGAGGATGCTACTCCAGTACATTTTGGATAACAGAGGGATTTGCGTACTACAGCGGCGGCATTCCGCCTAATGGAGATATTGGGTTATGTGGGAATCCGACAAAGATTGAGGACGTAGGATATCATATTTACTGCGTAGATTATGATACCGACGTAGATAGAATCGTTGAAATAGTAATCAACTTGGGCCTTGATTTGAGCACATTCGTGGATTGCGGCCAGTGTGTGCTAACTAGGGTTCCTTCTGCCTGCTATAAATGTATAATTGGATTAATCATCGGGGAGATTGTAGATGAGTCCCCATGCATCTTCGTGGATGGGTGTGAACATTGCTATGCCTTCGACACAAACTGCTCATTTCCAATTGAACAGGAAGTCGTCGATTGGGGCAAGATCGAAGAGGAACACATTGGATTCTGTTGTCCAGGTCTCGATTGGCCATAAGTGAAAGGATCTGTTATGAAAAGGGCGATTGTCATTTTATTAATTGTAGTTGGCACGGCTGCTCCCGCTGATACGGAGGTGTTCCCAAGCTATCAGCAAGCTGAAAGGCTGGTGGCTGCTGTGTGGAAGGCGTCACCTCAAAGTATTGACGTGACGTACTATGTAACGGTAATGGATGGCACGAAGACCGAGCAGGATTTCCGACTGATTTATGAACGGGCACATGAGCAGATGTATGGCCCGGTGGAACAGCTCAACTCATATATGCTGAACAGTCGAGAGAAGTTCATTCAGCTGAATGTGGAAAGGTGTCTGAAGGAACAACAAGACGGAGGTCGCACGTCCAAACTGAGAATCCGCTACGATGGAAACCATCAACGAATAGACAGAGTTGACGGCAAACCTGCAAGGACCGTTGTGAAGCAGAGCGGCCATGAGCAGGTCCTGCCCGAAAAAGTGCTCGGCCCCGACACGCCCTTCGATATGTCGTTTACCGAGGTGACAGATCAGAACGACCATTCCGAGCGATTTGAGTATCTCCACAGCAAGAGTACTGCAACCGCAAAAAGAATTACGCGTAGATCGAATCTTGAGAATAGCACGATCTTGAAGCTTGTGAGGATACCTAACGATCTGCTTTTGCAAATGAAGCTGGGTACCCGCACGACCGGCTCTCCCGACGGTCCCTGTGATGTCGACGAGACCAAGGTAGAACAACTATCCTATGGCGCGTTGGATGGGATCCGTGTCGAAGTCCAGCCCGCTGTGGGTGCGCCGGATGACAAAGACAGAATTGAGATAGCCCTTTTCAATCAAGATAAGCCTTCATTCTATGAGTCTAGCCTGATTTGTGCCAGGGAAGATTATTCACAGGTTTATTACAGTGAGGTGCGAAATCCGATTACTAAGCGCCCAATATCGACGAGAACATGCAGCAATTTTGACTCTCAAGGTTTTCCATATAGGGCCACGCTAGTTGAATATGACAGTGAGGGAAAGGTCAAGATACGCGAGACCTATCGAGTCGAAAGCGTTCGCCTGAATACGCCGATTTCTGACGAGGTTTTCGAGTTTAACCCTCCGGAGGATTATGCAGTTAGGGATCTCCGCCTGAGCCCGGCCGAGCAAGAGGCTGAGGAGGTTGCGCGACTGAACGCCATGCTTAAGCATGAGCTCTGGACAGATCGCTTCCGAGCTCTGACCTCGCTCAGGCAAATTCTTAAGGACGATCCTGTACGGCTGAGAGGTGTTGCTGAGGGTATGTTGGACGACCAGCACGCTGGCGTTCGGCAATATGCTTCACGAATCCTCCAGCAAATAGACCCGGGCATGTAACCGATTTTTGTCTTACTGGAAGTCGAAGAGCGACTGGGTCTTTATCATTGTCACCTGTTCGGGATAGGCGGCTATAGATCAGGGCCAAGAGGGGGTATTCTGGGTTAGCGTGGGAATTTGGGGGTGAGCGGGGGATGTTCGTTCTTTGACAAGTTGAGATGAGCGCCGCTCTGTGTATTATGCCTGCTGCGGTTTGCTGGGTGGCGGATCAATATCGTCGCTCCGACAGGGCCGACAAGGCGACAAAGCTGTATGGCCGGGTGATGGCGGAGTATCCGGATACGGAGTATGCGATGTGGTCGCGGCTGGGACTGGTGATCCTAGATATTCATGCAGCGCAGGATGATACGGCTCCGGACGTGAATGATGCCGTTGATGGGCTTATTGCCGATTTCAACGACCAGCCGGAGCTGGCTAACGCCATCTTCCAGGTCGGCGAGGAATACTACAACATGGCTTTCGTCGATCCCAATATATGCCAAGAGATTAAATCTCAAGAGCATCTGAATAAGGCTAAAGATGTCTGGGAAAAGGTCATAGCTCAATGCCCCCAATCGAGATCTATTGGATTGCAGCATGCTCATTATTTCACGGCTGTTTGCTATCGCAGACTCGGCCAATATGAGGATGCCTTGGCACACTATCAAAATGTTGTCGATAACTGGCCTGATTATCAATACGCATGGAGTGCTCAATACTTGGTAGGCAGTTGTTATGAGAACTTGAAGAAATCAGGCAGTTTGCCGGCATCAGAAGCCAGCCTCAAGATAGAGCAATCTTACAAGATAGTTGTCGAGAAATATCCTGATTATCCATTGGTTGCAAATGCTTGCATGAAATTGAGTGATATGCACCTGAAAAGAGGGGAACTGGTCGAGGCTGGGGAATACTTCGAACTATTCTTGGAGAAGGCCCATCCCTGCGATACTCGGAGAGAAGTTGTAGAGGCTCGTCTTGAGCGATTGGTTGAGAAATTGACAGGAGAAGCAAAATGAGAAGACGATCAATACTATTTTTGCTGGCCTCTTTTTTGTTATCCTGCGTATTGACCATTTCGGTGATGGCGTGCCCACCGCCCGACTGCGGCAGTTGTTGCTATTGGGTTTCCTATGGTCCATCGAGCGGATATTGTGCGATAATCACAGGAGTAGAATGTGGGGATTGCGCAGAGTGTAACCCGTGCTACACATGTGCAGGCTGCACCTGCGAATGGGACTGTACCCCGGGGCAGTGTTGTGACGACGGCGAATGCGTCAATACTTGTCCGGACTGCAAAACATGTGTGAGTCAGGTTTGCGAAGACGATATAATATCGAGTATTATCGCAGAAAACGATGAGATCTGTGTGGGTTGCGATGTCACTTTCACGGTAACGACCAATCCTGCGGGAAATGAAGACGACGTATCATGGTCTTGTGACGGCAATCCAAGTAGCGACACCGGCGTCCTATTTACAACAAGCTGGGACACAATCGGAACGAAGACGATAACAGCCAGCTTATGTGACAGTAGTCTCGAAGGGGAAATCACTATTATCGAGGTAGTATCTGTCACGGCGGATGACAATTTAGTGTGTGTTGACGAAGAAGTCACCTTCACGGTTACTACGAATCCGTCGGGGCATTATGATCCGGTGAATTGGACGGCCGTTGGTGGGACGCCCCCATCACAGGAAGGCGGAGAAACGTTTACGACAAAGTGGAGCACCTCTGGCAGCAAAACCGTAACCGCTACTTGCGGCAGCAGTGACGAATATGAGGTTGTTACCGTTAAAGGATTGGGCACTATAACCGCAACGGAATCTGTGGTATGTGACAACGAAGTCGTCACCTTCCAGGTAGTAACGGACCCTCCGGGGGAGGAGAGCAATATCAGTTGGAGTGGTGGAGGAGAACCTGCCACTGGAACTGGGGCGACCTTTGATACGAAGTGGACTACAGGGGAGCAGCGGCGAGCGAACGGTAACCGCGAGTTACTGTAACGACCAAAAGATTAAGTCTGTCGAGGTGCAACTCGGTTGCGATTGTAAGAAAATAGGAAATAAAGAAGATTTTGCGAGCGTTAATTGTTGGTCCGACGATTGCAGCAACGACTTTTGCTATTCAGATACCGGTGGTATTAAACGCTTCCCCTACAATGGACAGAAAATAAGCCATTGCCCTTACAGGGGCTCCTTTGTCGACACGTTTTTTTGGAAAACTGCCAATGGTAAGCGCTTTCACACTACTTACTTCAAGAGTTGCGATCTATGTGGCAATTACGAACCTCTCCCTGACGGGGATGAAGGAACGGCGGGTAAGTATGATTATGTCATTTGGATGTATGACTGCATAGAAGACACCGGCATACCTGATGAGTACTGCCGGGAAAATGACACATGTTGCGGGGATACAAGCAGTGGGACTGAGAGCCAGTGTGAACACCTGAGCGATAGCGGCACATGTGATGGCAATTGTTATCACCCCCCCAACTAAGAATAGAGACCACATGAAAGGGAATATAGGCATGAATAGAGAATACAATAGACTCTTTAGCGCATCAGGCTCTGTAACCTGGCTCGTGCTGCTAATGCTTTCTCTGTCTCAAGCGGTGTCTCAAACACGCTCTGGGTTGGCAAAACATGACATTTCTTTGAAAGGTCATGCTTCAGGTGGCGTTCTGACGTTGACTCAAACGTTGAACCGTAACGTACGCCATATTTCAGTTACAACAAAATCAGGCGAGCCCGCTGAAGATGTGGCGGTCCGTCTGGCAGATGCTATTAATCTTTCGGATCCGTTTGAGTGGAACGAGGGAATTAGAGAGGGCAAATATTATACTATCACCAGCAAGGAAGGTTCGCTAACATTGCCTGGCTCTCTTGGAAGGTATGTCTTTGCCGGTACAGAGAGAGGTTTGGGTATTCCGGAGGCTCCGCAATCACTTAGTTGTACATATTCTCCAAAGGATGAACAGGTATTACTGCAGTGGGCTAATCCGCAACAAGGTTACGATGTCATGGCCCTCGTGATAGATGGCTCTACTTGTATTTCCTGTTCAATATCCGGTTCTGCCAATCGCCACATATTGGATTGGCGGGGGCGAGCCACCGATAGCGTGGATATTTGGCTGATTGGCTCTCGAAACGGCGTCCCTTCCAATGCCGCGGCAATTCACTTGAGCGATAAATCTCAGGACGAACTATTCGGAATTCCGTTTACCGGTGTTGTTGCTCCTAATTGGACTACTTTCACGATAGGTGCTCCGAATGCAGTGCAGTTCGAGCAAGGCGTAAGAGAGATGTTTCTAAATATAAAAGGCCAGTACAATGGCATCAAGCATCCAGCCACCAAGCCATTCTATCAACTGATTAAGATAGCATCGCCGGATGCTATTGGCGGGGTCAAGAGGAAGTTTCTCGGGCTTACTCCAGGACACACTTACAGTGTCTCGGCCCGCCTGAGCACGCTTGAAATGGATGCGGCCGTCGGGGAATGGTCTGTCTCGTTGCATTCAACCTATAATCAGCCTGGCGGCGCCGATTTAACCAGCGAACAATTAAGCGGCTTGGCAATGCTGCCGGATGGAAGCAAAGGGGCAGAAGCGGGACGTATTGCATTCTATGGACCGGAACTGACAACGAAGGGAACTTGGGAAGAACGGTCAACGGGAAAAGAATGGCGTGGAACGGCGGCACCTGATATTGTCCTTCCGCTGGGTTGCGATACTATAACTGTCTGGCTCAGGTGCCGTGGCGTCGGCAGCTTCGGGATAGACTGGGTTAAAATCGAAGACCTTCAGCAATCAAATTGATTATGGGCATGAGGCGGCAAAGTGTAAAGTGAATGCGACACCGACTGTCATGATAAACGGATTAAAGCTCTCTGGCGACCGAAGTATCGAAGGCTACAAAGCCCGTATTGACGGATTGCTCAACAGTACGGCTGCAAACTGAACGGCTCGAAGTGCCGGAAGCTTCGTGATTAGGGGCCGCACGGTGTTGCGGGCGGCTAATTTCTCCAGATAAGCCATACTAGCAAGCAAGCTGGCACAACTGCGGCAACGGTGAAGGGTAGTCCAATCTTGACGAATTGCATGAACTTGACGGGGTGGCCCTCTTTCTTTAACAAGCCGCAGGCGACGATATTGGCCGATGCGCCTATGGGGCTGATATTTCCGCCCAGGCTTGCGCCTATAAGGAGGCCGAAGAGCATGAGGGACGGATTGATCTGGAGCCTTTCGGACATGGATAGGGCGACGGGGAGCATTGTGGCCAGAAAGGGAACATTATCCACGAACGCAGAGACAAAAACGGAGATAAATACGATCAAAGTGTAACCGAATAATATATTTTCGCCTATCAAGTTGCTTAGAGAGTCGGAAATGGTCTCAATCCAGCCGGTTACGGTAATGCTGCCGACAAGAATGAATATACCCATTAGAAAGAAGGTGGTATGCCAATCCAGTGATTTCAAGCTGTGGAGGAGAGGGCGTGCATTGGCACGTCTATGCCAGAGCATCGAGATAACCCCCGCTATCATACAAAGGGAACCGGCGGTGCAGGAAAAGCCCGGGTCGAAGAACGAGCTTGCGGCCAACAGGAGTATCAGGCCAATCAGAATAATAGTCGGCACCCAGGATTTTACTTTCTCGACCATAAGAAGCTGCGTTTTTTGTCTGTGAGCTCTAAAGACGTAGTAGAGGACGAAGAAAGAGGTGAGCGCTCCAAGCTCGACGGCAAAGAAGATGCTGGGTCTTCCGCGGTAGAAGAAGAAGTCGGCGAAGTTCATTTTAGCAAAACCGCCGAGGAGCATACTCGGGGGGTCGCCAATCAAGGTGGCAGCGCCCTGCAGATTGCTCGATATGGCGATGGCAATCATCATTTTAGTCGGATTTATTTTCAGTTTTTGCGCCAGCGAGAGGGCGATGGGAGCGACGATCAGAACTGTTGCGACGTTCTCAGCGAAGGCTGAGATGAAGCCGGTCATGGCACAGAGGAACAATATCGCCCAGGCGGTGCTTTTGGCCTTATCGACAATCAGCTCGGCCAGACAGGCCGGGACTCGGCTTTGCATAAAGACATCGGCTACTACCAGCGTGCCGACGAATATGCCCATCACGTTCCAGTTAATTGCCCAAAAGGCCTCTTTCGGAGAAATGGCGCCAAGCAGGACGACCAGAGCAGCGGCGCAAACCGCAACGAGCGTTCGTCTATTCGTGAGAAACACAAAGAGAACGTAGGCCGTAATAAAGACAACGAGGGAGACTACTTTGGGTTCAAGCACGTCGGGTCCTTTCAAAGGAAACACGGAGGCACTTCTGTCGCCATAGTAAAAAGCTGTACGGGCGCAGGTTTCCGGGCACAAGTTCACAGGTGATTATGCCGGAATCGGCGCGGCAATGCAAGTGTCGTCCCGGATCAAGCAGGGCAGGCACTCGAGATGACAGTCTGCAAGGTTCTTAACAGAGCAACAGGCCCTAAAAGGCTCCTGCGTTTGCGGATTGCTGCTTGTATCCAGTGAAGTACAAGAACCTGTCATAGGTGAAGACCGGTATCCAGAGGTTTTGTGCGAGTGTGCAGGTGTTGTTGTATGCGTCGCGTTTTCGCTGGGATGCCTCGAATTTTTCCATAGCCTGGGGGTCAATTTCGGTTTGCTCGAAAGTGGGCTTCTTAAGGACCTGCGGTCTCTGGCCGAGGACGAGGAAATCGGTATCCACTGAGATTTCGTCATCGACTCTTCCGCCCCATTTTTCGATGAGGGCCTTAATTCTATCGACGGCATCTTCCTCGAGGCCGCCTTTGTTGTCGAGGTCGAATTCGCCGGCTATTACAAATACGTTCTTTTTGTTGCTGTCCCAGATTAGATTTGCGATTGGGTCGTCGCTGAGTATGGGTTTTCTGGTGTCGGGGTTTAAGATTCTTGCGGCGGAGATGGCATTACGGACGTCAAAGACTTCGATCTCGGCTTTTCCCTTGCCGTCTTTCGGGAACGGCATATTCTTATCATATACAACGAAAGTCAATCCCGGATAGACGTGGTCGTTGCTTCCCTTGTTGATGTGGACTATGTTGTTGTGGATGTCGGCGAGGATTATCTTTCCGTCCGGGGTCATGGCCGGGGCATTGCTGTCGGGCGGGGGCTTTGTCATTGCGACTTCATCCTGTGCCCGCTTCATTTTATCCTCGGTGAGGGTCAACTGCGCCTGGGTCTTCAGGAGCTCCTGGTTGATCTTTTCGCGGTTGGCCCGCTCCTGGTCCAACTGGGCGAGGGCGTTTTTGACCTGTTGGTCGGTTGTTTGTTCGAGGAGCTCTCTGAGCTTCTTGTAATCCTCGGTGTTTGCGTTGACCTCCTGCTGCAAGATATCCTTCTCTGCCTGGAGGAGCTTTTCCTTTTCGAGGGTTGCGGCCATTGCATCGTCGTATTTCTGCTGGAGTTGAGTAAGCTGATCATTGAGGGCGGTTTTGGCGGCAGTTGCGTTATCGAGCACGGCTTTGAGGTCTGCGATGACCGTTGTCAATCCCGTGGAGTTGGGGTCGGCGTTGACTATGTCTATGTAATCCTTCGCAAGGAGGAAAGCGGCCCGGACCTTCGCGCCGGCGGCGCTTAGCTTGCCCTGAATGTGAGTATCAAGTGGGGCTTGCCCCGTGACAAGTGCTATTGCGGCATCGAAGTAGTCAACTGTTGTTCCAACCCAGGTCTTTGGGGTTTGCCTTGTGCCGATGATTGCTCCGAGGCTTGTCTGCTCCTGAGAATTTGCGATTTCGCTGATCTTTGTTCGGAGGGCCTCCTCTTTTGTTCTAAAGTCTTCTGCTTTGACGTAGAAGATAATTGCAGCGGCTGCTGCGGCGATAAAAAGGCCGACGAAAACTATGAGCGTGTAGAGCAAAGCATTGCTCTGCTGTCTTTTGCGTGGCGGCATAATAAAAACTCCTTAGAGATACCCGGAATCACCCTACAATAACCCATTTAGATATATGTATTATCGCTTCCGGCGTGGTAAAAGTCAACAAAAAAAGCCTGTGCGTGGCTGTTTCCGTTGTGCAGTTCATTTATTCGGACTGTAATGCGGGCGATAGGGGGCGAAAATGCCGTCCTCGAGGGGTATTTGGTAGTACGGCTGCTTTTGCGGATTTTTCGTCGAATGCGGTTTGATCACGTGCGTGCTTGCCACAACCATGTATCGGGGAAGCAGGCATAATCAGCGAAGTTTACATTTCCATCGAGATTGAAATCGGCGATGTTGTCGTACAGGCCCGGCTCCCATTTGATGTCGTAGTTTCCGGAAAGGGTGCCCTGGGGAATGATCCGCCCACCTTTCATGTGGATAGTGTCGGAGAAGGTGGGCCATTTTTGCGCATAAAAGTAGGGCTGGTAGCCTTCCTCATCCACCAGCCCTTACTTTTTCATTGCCCCGCTTGTGAGCGGAGGCTGCTGATTTCTCCTCTACCCCTCCGGCAAAGCCGGAGATAAGATAGCTCAAATCAATTACTGGAAGGCAATTCCGATGCCAATCTCAGCGGTCTCGAGCATGTTCCTGCGGTCGATTCTGACCACTTTACCCTTTTTGATGCGTGCGAATTGGCCTTTTTCCATTGCCAAGTCGGGCGTGCGTGGGAAGTTGAGCTCTACGATGTGCCCGGACCTTATGGGGGCGGTTAGGGGGATCCTAAGAAAAACGCCTGTTTTGCTGACATTACAGCTTCGCCCGTTAAAGAATCTGTTGGCTTCCGGCAGCCAAACACTTACAGGCCATGCAAGAGTACTTCGGTTTTCCTTACGCTGTTCGGCTATTGCCTGCATAGTCCAAATCTCCATAAAGACAACATTCCATCAATGGTAAAGTTATCGGCAACGTTAATATGGGTAGGTTAGTGTATTTGGGTTAAATTTTAGTTTTTCGTTGAAAAGTGTGGTCGGTTTGGAGCATAGATGTTTGTTTTGGCGTTTTATGGGGCGTTAGCCCGGACTTCCTATTAACCGCAGAGCACGCCGAGAGCGCTGAGAAAAGAGACTCGGAATGACAGGGGGAGTTATCTTGCCAGAATGGTCTTGTTCGTGTATGTTTACGGGAGAAATGAAGACCAAGGTTGTAGAAGTAGATTCGGATAATGTCGATTCGTCGCAGATTAAAGAGGCGGCGGAGGTGGTTGATGGTGGCGGGCTTGTAGCTTTTCCGACTGAGACGGTTTATGGAATAGCGTGTCGGGTGACCGCCGACTCACTGGCCAGACTCGACGGGATCAAGAACAGAGATGCCTCGAAGGCATACACACTTCACATATCTCGACGTGAAGAAGTGGGTAAATACGTGCCGACTATGAGACTGCGAGTGGGCAAGCTGATAGCAAAGGCCTGGCCTGGACCTCTGACGGTAGTTTTTGAGTTGAGCGCGGAGGATATTGAGAAGCAGCAGGGGAGGCTTGGTCGAGAGGTTTTCGAGGGTCTTTACCGAGGTGGGTCGGTAGGCGTTCGGTGCCCCGATAATCCTGTAGCATCGGCGTTGCTTGAGCATACGCGGCACGCTGTTGTAGCTCCGAGTGCGAATCCCGGGGGGGCATCGCCGGCGGTCGATGCGCAAGAGGTGCTTGATATGCTGGATGGCAAGATCGACCTGGTGCTGGACGGGGGCTTGTGCAAATACGGCAAGAGCAGCACCGTTGTCAAGATAGGCAGGGAGGGCATTGAGATACTTAGAGGCGGCGTATATGCCAGTTCCGAAATCGAGGAGTACTCACAAGTGAAGGTCTTGTTTGTTTGCACGGGTAACACGTGCAGGAGTCCGATGGCGGAGGGGATTTTTCGGAAATATTTGGCGGAAAAATTGCATTGCGAGGTTGACCAGCTTGGGGGGTTAGGTTATAAAGTGTCGTCCGCCGGGCTCCTGAATCTGAATGGGGCTTCGGCAAGCAGTGAGTCGGTGGCGGC
>JAFGTU010000299.1 GCA_016933985.1 Sedimentisphaerales bacterium
CCGATTGCCATGACGTGTGCGGCGCCGGCCCGAAGCGCGACCTGCGGGTAGCAGGAGCGTATGGGAAACTTGATTTTGCCCTTTTCATGCCATTTGCCCGCGGCGTCACGGTATGAGACATATTGCTCACCGGTGACGGCGTGAATATTGAGCAGGAGCAATTCTCCGGCGGCACCGTCGGCTGCGAAGCCACGGTACGAATGGTCGGTGAAATGCGCGCCATCCGCCCAGGCCGGTCCGGCTGCGGGGGATTCCTTTGGCGGCTTTGCAGGGTCAGCCGCATCGAACTCAAGCACAACGGGCCGGCAACGCCCGTACCTGGTTCCGGGCGGCTCGGTCGAAGGATTTGCAGATAGAAAGACCGGTCCGCCTTCAAAGACCGCAAGCGGGCAGGGCTCTCGCTGCCTGAATTCCTTTTCGCTCTGCTCGAGCCGCCATTTATCCGCAGACCGGCGCCAGAGTTGCCATCTCGTATTGCACAGCAGCGGAACGTCTTTTCCTGTTTCTATGGTCGAGACGTACACATCCTGCCCCCGCCTGGCAATCACCGTCGAGCCGTAGCACCATAAAGGCCCGGCCCCGTTGTTGGCGGGGGCATAGCTCGTAACAACCTCCTCAGCCTCCACAATGCACTCGGCCCCGGCCAACGGCGCCGCTGTCAGAAGAAGAAAGAAGCTGACCGCACACCGCCACAATCCGCCGTTCCTTCGCCAACCACCCATAGTATCCTTTCCCTCCAAGGCCGCGCTTGCCCATCAGGCCGCTACTTCGCGGCCAAACCCAGCAGCCTTAGAAAACCTTATTCCTGTCGGCGACAAATTCGTTCACCTTTTTTATCACGCCTTTCTTGCCGCTTCGTTTGTTTTTGGCTTTGGCCTCAGCGTTAGACTGGGCCTCTTTTTCCGCGGCGGCTTCGAGTTTCATCCTTTTGCTCTCTTCGCAAGCCAGCTTTTTCTCGGCCTTGGCCAGCAGCTTTTCCAGCTTTGCAGCCTTCGTCTCCGCCTTGTTGCGCTTTTCGGACTCGACTTTCGCCTTTTCTTCAGCCCTGATCCTTATTTTGATCTCGGCCCGCAGCTCCTCTTCGGCGCGATCCCGCGCCTCGATGCAGGGTCGAACCTTCTCCTCAATCTCATTCAGGCGTTCAGCCGAGACCAGCGCGGCCTCTTCGGCCTCAAGCCTCACGGCCTTCTCCGAATCGCGCATCTGCTCGGCCCTGATTAGCGCCAGAGCCGCCGCATCGGCTCTCTTCTCGGCCCTGGTTATTGTATCCCTGTAGAACTTCGCCTCTTCATCGAATTTGGAGCGCATCTCCTGCTCAACATCGGCCGTTGCTTCGATCTGCGCATCGAGTTGCTCCTCAACCTCGCATCTCGCCTTAATTTCGGCTTCGAGCCTGGCCTGCAAAGCCGTCATTTGCGAATCTTTGAGCCTGGCCTGCTCATTCAGCTCAGCTATTTTTTCAAGGTACTGCTTCTTCTCAAGCTTCAGCCTCAACTTCGCCTCGGCCTTTGCTATCCGCTCTGTTCTGTCGCCGGCCTGCGATTTTAGTTTCTCTTCGGCGTGCGCCCTGGCCTCGGCCTCGCTCTGAGCCTTCGCCCGGGCCTTCGCAAGCTCGTCTGCATCGCGCTGCGCCTGTTCTTCGGCCATGCTCACCGCTTCTTTGTAGAATTCGATCTGATCGGCAAGCTCGCTCCTTATTCGTTCCTCAGCCTTTAGGCCGGCTGACTTCTCTGCCTCGCGCCTTTCTTCCAACTCGACTCTCGCGGCGGTTTCATCCTGGGCCCTGGCCTCGGCGGCGGCTCGTTTCTCGGCCTCGAGACGCACCTGCTGCTCGGCTGCGCTGACGGCCTGCTCAAGCGACCTGATCTTCCGCTCTGCCTCAGCCCTGATCGCTTCTTCGGCCCTGGTGACGGTTTCTGTGCGAGCGCCTGCCGCGGTCTCGGCTTGACTCCTTGCCTCGATCTCGGCCAGCAGCCTCTTCTCAGCCTCCGCACCGGCCTCTACGAGCGACTTGATCCGCTCTTGCGCTTCAGCAAGGGCCTCGCTATATCGTTGCGCCGTCATCTCGGCCTCAAGGCGGGTCTTCCTCTCGGCCTGGGCCTGTCCTTCAGCGTCCCGTCTGGCCCTGGCCTCAGCTTCAATCTTTTCCCGCGACTCGACTATCGACCTGGCTTTGGCGTCGAGCCGCCTGGCTGCATCCGATTCGCCGATATCCTGCTCGCCGGGCCTGAAGAACAGAGGCTCGGCAAACTGAACCGCAAGAAACCGAATCGATCTATCGACGTCCGCCACCCGGCAGACCGTCCCCATCCGGTTGAACAGTACGGTATCGAACGATTCGGACGAATCAAAGTGCGGAACGCCGAAACTCGTATATATCGGCTGGCCCAACTGCGGACAATTCTCGCCGGCCCGGCAGAGCAGGCCCATGCCTCCGCTGGCAAGATCGACTATCTGGCCTGGCGAAGGCTCTGCGTGTGCCTCACAGGCAAGCCGAACCGGCCAGCGATAACGCAAACGCTGCTCGGTCCTGTGCTCTCCGGTCTTTTCCATTGCTCATACCACAAAATCCTTTTTGTTTGTATTACGCGCCTATCAGCCCTACAAATACTGTCACAGTTCGCCTCGGTCAAGAAGTTTATTCCCGGCCAAGGCCATCAAACGGCTTACCTGATCTTTTCCTCCGGCAGCTCGCTCTTTATCCCCTTGTACAGGGGCATTTTGTCGGGCAGGGCGCCTGTCTCTTGCATCAGCCGGCGAAGCTCGGCTTTTAGCTCCCTGACTTTGTCTGTATAACGCTCATCGTCAATCAGATTCTTCGTCTCGCCGGGGTCGTCTTTGAGGTTGTAAAGCTCGGCGTTGTAAATATCGCCCTCGTCGTCGCCGTTGGGGTAATGGACGTATTTCCACTCGTCGGTGCGCACGCCACGCACGTTCGGCGTATAGGGAAATTGCTTTTCATAGTCGTAAGAATAATACCACGATTTGCGCCAGCCCTTCGTTCGGCCCCCAAGCAGCCCCCTCCACGACTTGCCGTGGATATTCTTCAAAGGCTCAGCCCCGCAAATATCAAGAATGCTCGGGGCCATATCGACGTTGAGCACCTGCTGCTCGATGACCGTGCCGGGCCTGGCCAGCTTGGGATATCGCAGCAGCAGCGGCACGCGGATGCTCGGCTCGTGCATCGTCCGCTTGTCCGTCATGCCGTGCTCGCCTAAGAAGAAACCGTTATCGCTCGTGAATATCAGGATGGTATCATCCAGCAGGCCCCTTTCTTTGAGCGCCTCATAGACCCGGCCTACGCTGTCATCCACCGACTTGATAGTGGCGGTATATGCCCGAACGAACTCGGCAAACCTCGCCGCACCCTCGGCGCTGCGGTCCGGGAACGCCTTGCGAAATCCGAATATCGGCCCGTATATTCCGTGCCACGTATCAAGCCGTTCCTTCACCCACTTCGGCTTGCCCTCCAGATGGAACGCAGTTTCGGGATAGCGAATCTCGACGTTGTCGTAGATATGCTCGTATTTCTTCTCCGGCGTGAACGGCGTGTGCGGGGCCTTGTGGCCCATTATCAGCAGGAAGGGCTTATCGTGCTCGCCCTTGAGCCAGTCAACGGTCATGTCCGTCACGCGATGAGTGTAATATCCTTTTTTGACTTCGCGTTTGCCATTCACGTTGAACGTCGTATCGTAATACTGGCCCTGGCCCTTGTGCGTAATCCAGTAATCGAAGCCGGGGCGCTTCTCGTCGCTGTCCTCGCCCATGTGCCACTTGCCTATATAAGCCGTCTCATAACCGCACTTCTGCAACTGCAAGGGATAGCTGCCTAAATTCGCAGGGTAATCGGTGAAATTGTTCGTCACCTTATGCGCATGGGCGTAGAGCCCGGAAAGAAACGACGCCCGGCTCGGCGAGCATAGTGACGTCGTCACGAACATATTCGCAAACCGCGCCCCCTCAGCCGCGATTCGGTCCATATTGGGCGTTTTAAGGAACGGATGCCCCTCGCAGCTCATACAATCCCACCGCTGATCGTCCGTCATAATAACAACAACATTAGGCCGCCGCGTCATAGCCGCCCGACGAGATTTGCGCAACGCGCCGCACCCCTGTAAAAACCCCAGAGACCCCGCGGCAACGCCAGCCTTCAAAAAATCACGCCGATCAAGACTATTCATAATCGTTCCTCCAGTGAACAGACCGTGGACAAAGATTTTCTCCGCACATAATACCCCGCCCGCGCCGGCATTTCCAACCGATTTTCTGCATTCCCCTTTTGGCGTTTCACGCCGGGTTCTGTTCCCCCTCGCACGCATCACTCTTGGTCATGCCACTAATCCGCCATCCGACCAGGCCGAACATGACCAGACTGACAAACAACGGGAGCAGCTCGAATAATACCCGCACGACGCCCCGCAGCCCCAGGTGCGACGACAAGCGGTTCATGTGCGCCCCGCTGTCGAACAACTCGAATACACAGCCAACATTGGAGAACAGGAACACGACGGCCGGCACCACCAGGCACACGCCGAGATACCACGGAATCCGCTTGGAGAACATCAGCCATATCGCTATCAGCACTACAGCAACCAATGTCGGCAGAATCGGCCCGGCCGCACTCATCCACGGCCCGGCCCACTCGGGCATACTGCTGAACGAAACATGCGGCTCCCCCCCGGAAAAAACCGTCCAGACGACCTCGCTGGCTTCTCCGCCCAACATAATGCCCACAATATAATGACCGAACTCGTGCACAATCGGGTACAGGACCAACCCCGAAACTACAGCAACTGCCCCGCCAAAACATATCCTCTGAACGCCAATTCGCCGCGCAATATTTGCCACCTTCCTGCTCCGCATGGCCCCCAGCCCCGCCAATCCGCCCAGGCACGATGCGACAATGACCAATCTCATGCTCGACCCGAAAAGTCCCCACTGCGAACCTACTGTAACTCGGTAATTGCCGTCAGCCCCGCGCGACTCGACAACTAGCGTATGTCCGCCCGGCAGACTGTTTGTCAGCGTACCGGCTCTCATCGAATAAACCCACAAGATATCTCCCTGTGCATTCTCGTGACTGACTATGCACGTGCCCGCGATGCCGCTTATCCTCAGGGATACCCGCACCGAGTCCGCCTTCGAGCCGGGAATCGCTATCTTCACCCGCTCGCCAGAGAAGTCGCCCTCTATGATAGCCTGCGACATCAGACGCTCAGGCAGATACCTCTGCGGAAACGAAAAGACCACAATCCCCCCGACAAATACGCACACAAGGACAGCTAAGACGATCTTTCTCGCCACTCAAATACCTTTCCGAACAGATATTGCCGGTTCCGTCTTCTTCACTCCCAGCTCAGAAGCTCATCAAGCAGGGGCTTGAGTTTCCTAATTGCGTTGCCGCGATGCGAGATTGAATTTTTCTCCTCCGCCGTCATCTGGGCGACGGTCTTGCCCATGTCCGGGACGAATACAATCGGGTCGTAGCCGAATCCGTTGCTTCCGATTTCTCTATCGGTTATGACGCCCTCGACTTTTCCCGTGGACTCGAGCAGGACTTCTTTCGGCGACGCTAAGCACAGGCAGCATACGAATCTCGCAGTCCTCTTTCCCGCAGGCACGCCTTCGAGCAATTCCAGGACCTTCCTCATATTACGATAGTCGAGCAGTGTCCGCTCCTCGCCCGGCAGCTTATCTCCCGAATACCGCGCCGACTTAACACCCGGCTCGCCCCCCAGCGCATCTACTACAAGCCCCGAATCGTCCGCAATCGTCCAAAGCCCCGTCGCCCTGGCATACCCTATAGCCTTCTTGCGGGCATTCTCCGCAAACGTAGCCCCATCCTCTTCGACTTCCGGCAGACCGGGAAAATCCGAAAGCCCCACCCACTCAACATCCGCATCCAGCATGGCCCGCAACTCAGCCACCTTCCCCGGATTAGTGCTCGCAACCAGTATGTTCCGCCTCACGTTATGAATCCCTCCCGTTCTTCAGTGATGATGGATCAGCGCTGCAAGTCAGCAATTTCGCCCTTGATCGCAGAAATAATGTCAGGGTTGTCAATTCTCGCCTTCTTATCTTTTTTTCGAGAATATACAAAGAACACTTTCCCTCCATATTTCTCCTTGAACTTGTCATGATTGACTATATGCATCTGTTCCCACTGGTAATGATCCAAGGCCCACCCACTAACAGACTTGATCTGTAATCCTATGTACTTATCCTCCACTTGAATGAAGAAATCAACATTATAGGCTCTATCCCAATCGTCGGGAGCGGGTTGAATTTCCACACCGAGCGCGGACTCTAATTGACCATATACTGTGGTAATCTCTGTCTTGTAGCCTTCGTATGTCCTGTTCAGGACCAGATTATATGCGTAATCAATGCACTCCTCTTCTTCTATGGACTCCAATTCGTTGTGGACCACTTCCGACACTTTGATGTAGAGTTTGCGCCCTAAGTCTGTGATGAATTCCCTTGTAATTCTAATGCCGTCCTTCTTCTTCTGAGCCGCATTTTCAAAGTAGTAGGTCTCCCATTCTTCAAATGATTTCGGAGAACACGCCCTGACCAGTTCAGATGTGGGTCCCACGCTGTGCGCCTTGTTCAATCCCCAACGATTCATGCCATAATTGAGAAGGGTCTCTCTTTTGAATTTGAGGTTTCTCCCATCTGTTCCGGATATCCATTCTTTCGCCATCATTCTCCCTTTATCGCTTCCAGGAATCTATCCTTCAGTTTGTAGTCCAAAGAGGTATCAACATCCACCAATCCACTTCTCACCAAATGGGCGTTCAAAAAAGTCTTGTTCTGCAGATACAGATAGCAAAGCAGCCGATTGAGATTGTCATATTTCGTTCTGTCAAATTTCATTAAGACTCTTTGTCCACGCGTCTTATCCTTCAGAAAAGCGGTCGCTTCGCTTCTGGTTTCAGGCCTCGTCTTTATTCCCAACAATCTAATATTCAGCCCGTCTCCCACCACGAGTTCCTCAGGTGAAACCACATCTTTCACGCTGTAGTATTTCTCTCTCTTGGCTTGTTGGCTGTTGATCTTGGAGCCAAACTGCAACTTCCTCGGGTCAACCTTTTTATCGAATTTTACGGGATCCTTGAAGGTGTAAGGCAACTGCATCGGTGGGACGTCGTTGCCCGCTCCGGCGTTGTCCTGCCTCACTATTTCAAACTCCGCCTGATCGAACATCAAGTTCTCTTGCAGGTGCAATTTCTCCTTTATTACAGGCAGGAATTCCGGATTTACCTCGTAGCCGATCGAGTTCCGCCTCAAGTTCTTGGCCGCCAAAGACGTTGTCCCGCTGCCAAGAAACGGATCGAGAACCATGTCACCTACGAAACTGAACATCTTGATCAAACGCCGTGGAATCTCCTCTGGAAACATCGCAAGGTGCTTGTCTTGTTTCTCGCCGGCGATGTTCCAATGACCGGCGAAGAAGCGGTTCCATTCCTCCGTAGTCATCTTCGATTGCTCTTTGATCTCTTTGCTGACTTTCGGCGATGCGCCGTGTTTTTTGAATACCAGAATGAATTCGTAGTCAATCTTGAGGATGCCGTTGCGCGGATAAGGAAATGACCCCATTATTGTCGCCCCGCCCGTTGTGTTGCATGTGGTGACTTTTTGCCAGATGACGGCACCCATATAGTCAAAGCCTTTGCTCTCGCAGAATTTGATGATCTCAGTCCTGATGGGAATCACCTTATACCTGCCGTAATACACCGAGCGCGCAAACTGGTCGCCGATATTCACGCACAATCGGCATCCCTTGTGCAGCACTCTATGACACTCGTTCCAGACCAAGTTCAGATTGTTGATATAGTCTTCGTAACTGTCGTCGAAACCTATCTGCCCGCCGTTCCCATAGTCTTTCAACTGCCAATAAGGAGGCGAAGTGACAACAAGGTGCACCGATTCATCGGCCAGCTCCACCATGTTTCTCGAATCGCCGATCACTATTTTGTGGTGGGTGTTCATTAGCTCACCAGTTTCTTCAACAGCGCCCTTTGGAAGTGGAGGCGGTTCTCGGCCTGGTCGTAGATTATCGAATTGGGCATTTCGGTTACTTCGTCGGTGATTTCATAGCCGCGCTTCGCGGGCAGGCAGTGCATTATCTTCACGCCCGCCGGGGCGGAATTGACCAACGCAGCATCGACCTGGAAGCCGGCAAAGTCGGCCACCCGCTTGGCCTTTTCATCTTCCTGGCCCATGCTCACCCAGGTATCGGTGTAAATCACATCCGCCTCCGCAACCGCCGCCCGCGGGTCGTTGGTCTGCACGACGCTGCCGGGGGACATTTCATTGGCCTCATCGATTGTCTCGCCATCGAGCTCGTAGCCCGCCGGCGAAGCGATAATCATCTTCATCCCGAACTTGCCGCCGGCAAGGGCAAGCGACCGCGCGACGTTATTGCCGTCGCCGACGTAGGCAAGCCTGACGCCTTCAATCCTGCCCAAATGCTCTTTGATAGTGAGCACGTCCGCCATCGCCTGGCACGGATGCGACCAATCCGTCAACGCGTTTATCACCGGCACGCTGGCATACTTCGCAAGCTCGGTTACGGTGCTGTGCTCGAACGTCCGCGCCATAATCACATCGACGTACCTGCTGAAGACCCGCGCCATATCCTTAATCGGCTCTCGCTTGCCGATGCCGCCGATATCCTCGGGCTTGACGTAAACCGAGCTACCCCCCAGGTCCCTCATCGCCACCTGGAAGCTGATTCGCGTCCGCAGGCTCGGCTTCTCGAAGAGCATCGCCAATGTTTTGCCCGCCAGGCAAAGGTCCCTGCTGCCGCCCTTGTACAGGCCCTTCAGACTCGCACTGAGCTCCAGCAGCTCTTCCAGCAATTCCACCGAACAGTTGGTCAATGATAGAAAATCCTTCTGCATTATTCGCCCTCACTTGGCCCCGCCATCACGTTGGGACAAAACGCCGTCGAGAATCTCGACAGCCTGGTCAATCTGTTCTTTCGTCGCAATCATCGGCGGCATAAACCGCAGGACGGTTTCGTGGGTGCAGTTAATCCGCAGGCCCATCTCAAGGCACTTATCGACTATCGTCTTGCCCGGCCCGGTCAACTGCACGCCGATCATCATCCCGATCCCGCGAACGCTGTCAATTATAGAGTGCTTCTCTTTCAACTGCCGCAGCTTGGCCATAGCATATTCGCCGAGCTTTTGAGCATTTTCCAGCAGCCCATCTTCTTCAATAGCCTCAATCACCGCGATCCCCGCCGCACAGGCAAGGCAATTGCCCCCGAAGGTCGAGGCGTGCTTGCCCGGC
>JAFGTU010000300.1 GCA_016933985.1 Sedimentisphaerales bacterium
CCCACGACGATACCACTACGGAAACAGCAGTTTTTCCCAGCGTTGAGATGAAAGCTCCAGGAGCCTGTCAACCAGAAGACCGGATTACCCAAAGTACGCTGGAGACAATTTACGGCAGCGAGGACGGCTCCGGGCCGAAGAGGTCTCTTTGGACGAAGATCGCGAGGTAGTGATATGTCCCGGTCATCAGCTCACAGCGGACGGGAATCCAGCCGGCCTGTTCGGCCTGGGCGATGAGTTCGCTCAACGCCGTGCCGTGAGATCCGTGCTCGGTGGCGATAGTGGCGTATTTCTCAATCACGCAGAGCCGACCCGTGGGCTTAACCACATCGCGAAGGTGGTCGAGGTAATCTACGCGCCCGTCTTTATCCAGGTGATGATAGGTTTGGCTAAGAAAAGCCAGGTCGCATGAATTCTCCGGCAATTCAGTGCTGTCGGTTTTGCACAAATAAGGCTTGATCTGCGGAACGTCGGCGAACTTCTTCTTCATATTGTCAACCATTTTGTCTTCGACTTCTGCGGCGTAAACAATGCCCTCTTCTCCGACGAATTCCGCCGTTCGCTGCGACCACCAGCCATCGCCGGCGCCGATATCGACGACGACGTCGCCAGGCTTCAAATCGAGCTCCTTGAGGATGTATTGACTCTTCGCGCGATAGGGATAGCGGTTCTCTCCGGTACGCTGGTGCTGGTTCGCATCGACAATACGGGTGCTGCGCCATGAATTAGTGGATGTAGCTCCGGCCAAGCCTATTGAAAAGACGACAAAGGTTGTCATTAGGAACGCATGACGTATTCTTCGCATAGCTTATCTCCTTGGTCGATTGGTCTGCCGCTCTATTAGTTTCGGGCAGAGCTAATGCTATTCTATCCGGTCGCTCCGACAACTACGCATCTCATCTGCTTTTGGTCCCGGATGATGAGCTTGCCGTCGGAAAGCGCCAGCGGCGCCCAGCATTCTCTCGTATCGAGCAGCTTGACGTTGGCGAGCCTCTTGAAGCCTTCGGGACTCGGCTCGATAAGATTGAGGATGCCCACGCCGCCGTCAACGCTGAGTATAAGATCGCCTGCGAGGATGAATCCGCCCTTGTCGAATACGATAGGCTCGCGTGCCGTCTTCCATTTCACTTTGCCGTCAAGGTCCATACAGACCATTCCGTCTCGGCGTGTATTGGTCGTGCAGTGGCCGTAGAGATGTCCCCTGTAGAGGACGGGCGGATGGCTATGGACGCCGAAACCGTCGGTTTTGTACAGCTCGGCGGCGGCGAACTTTTCGTCTTTCTTCTCGATCTTGAGCATTACCGAGCCGGCCTTGTACCCACCCGTGACAAACAGCCGACCGTCGCCGATATCAACAACGTTCGGGATGGGAATTCGGCAGCGGAACTCTGTATAGGCCCAAAGCGTCTTGCCGGTCTTGGCATCCATTCCGAGCACCGCTCCGAGGACCGCGTTCTCGCCGTCTCCGTCCGGGGCGGCGCCTTTGGAACAGGCTGTAATCATAACTAATTGATCGACGCCGGCGATGGTGACGAGCTTGGGAGAGACGTAGCCGACCTGGCCGGGCAGTGCGGGCGACGACCATTTCACTTCGCCCGTTGCCTTGTCGTAGGCTACGACGCCCGCCTTCTCGGTTTGCGAGGCCAATATCACCGTATCGTTGTAGATCAACGGGTGCTGGGTAATGCCCCACATGGGCACTTTGCCCCCACCAAAGTCCGCCCAGACGTTCTTTTGCCAGACGGGTTTGTGCGTATTCTTATCGAAGCAACAGACGTGGCCGAATGTTCCGCAGGTGTAAATGTAATCGCCATCGATTGTCGGGACCGACCGCGAGCCGTTGTGGTCCACCTTGCCCGGCGCCTCGTATGAATAGGACCACAACTCTTTACCGGTGAGCAGATCAAGGCAGAGCAGCGAATCTCTTTCGTTTCCGATTCGGTCGAGGACATAGACCTTGCCCTCGCTAATAGCGGCGGAGCCGTATCCGGCGCCGAGGGGTATGGTCCAGAGGACTTCAGGCCCGTTCGCGGGCCAGGATCGGGCCAATTGGACGTCCAGCACCGTGGCGTTGGCGTTTGGCCCGAGATACTGCGGCCAATTCGCAAAAACACTGCCGGAAAATAACATCACTGCTACCAAGATCGCTGTCAATTGCCTGAACATTCTTCTGCTCCTAATAAAACAATAAGCATTTGCCTATATCGGCCGGAGTTGTCCGCAGATAGGGAATTCCCGGCCTCGAACACATAGAGAGACGGAAATCAGGGGGCAAATAATCCCTTGATCCATAGTTTTGTGCAGCAATTTCGGCTTGCTATCTGGGCAGAAGCCACTCGTCGGCGAGCACCGCCAGATCTCCAAAATCGACGTGGCTGCTGAAGTCGATGTCGGCTCCTTCGCACCAGTGCGGTATGGAGCACTGCTGCTCCCAGTTGTCGGCCAGTATCGCCAAATCGAGGAAATTGACCTGTGAATCGTGGTTGAGGTTTGACCTGCAATCGAACAAATCGATCGCATCGTCCAGGTCTGCGCTCCATGCAGCGCCTGCCTCGGGCGTAACAATTGCGTTCCAGGAGCCCGCCTCGGCGTCGGTTAAATCAACTCGGCAAGTGATCGTGTTTGAATCCGCGACGATCACGTCGGCTGCCTCGACTCTCTTGGTGTCGTCCCGGTAAACGATCAGCTCGGAATCGACGTTGATCAGCTTCTTGTTTCCGCCGGCGGCGTCGGTCTGGAAGAGCTCGATCTCCTCGCCGCCGATATTCTCGAAGTAGTCGAGGACAAGATAGTACCTGCCGGGGGCGGGGAAGGAGAACGTCATTGTCCCGTCGGTCAGGTTTTGCGTTGCGTCGCTCGTTGCCGCCGTTCGCCCGGATGCGTATTCGCCGACGAGCTGGCCGGCAATCCAAAGCGAAAAGCCTTCGTCGCTGTTGACGCCAAAGTACCGCACGCCCGTCGTCGGGGCATAGATGTAGCCGCTGAAGCGCACCGCGTAGTTGCTGCCGTCGGTATTAAAGGGCGCCGCGAAGTGGCTTTCGTTTGTGGAGAACTCGCCATGTCCTCCGGCATTCCAGAGGTTTATCCACTGATGAACCGCATAGACCGGATCGCCCGTGCCTTCATCGGGGTTGTCAAGCAAGAGCGTTGCCGCATCAATCCGGTCGAATGCCTCGCTGTTCTGGACATACAGGGCGTCGAATCCGATCTCATCGGAGGGTTTGGCCAGGGCGACCGTAGTGGCCGTTCCCGGTTCAAAACCGGTCCCGTGGACTGTAATCTCGCTCGTACCGTTGTTGCAAACTGCGCCAGGCGTTACCGAAGTAATGGTGGAGGGCGGTATGCGTGTAACTGTGATTGAGGCAGTCATTCCTGCTATCGGATTGCCTGCCGAGTCGAGCGCTTGAAGCTGGAGTACGTTCAAGCCAAGGTTTATCGGTACGGTTACTTCAAATACGTTATTTCCCGGGAATTCCGTGGGCCTTGGTATACCGTTGACCGCAATGCCCTTTACGTGAAACGGGGCTGTTCCCCTGATTATTACCGTCGGCTGTGACGTATATATATGGGTGACTCTGCCCGATATCTCGAACTTCAGCGCCGGGATATTATAATTCTCGAGGATATAGGACCGACGGTTACGGACGTAATTCTTGATAGCATCGCGCCGGCTCCAGTCTCCGCCGTCGGCGGCCAGGGCAGCGGCGGCATCGTTGAGATACTCGTCAAAGGGCGTCGGCGGGTCCGCTGTGCCGTAGGACGTCTGCCACGGGCCGTTTACCAGCGCCGAAAAGGCCCCCAGGTACATGTTCTTGTATTTCGTATAGTTTAAAAACTGATAAACTTCCGGGAACTCGCCGGCAGTCACCGTGAATAGGTTTGTAGTGTAGCCATGGCCCGATCCGAGCGCAAAATCGATGTCCCACGGCAGGAGATACCACCTGCCCTCCGGCAGCGCGTAGTAGAACGAGTTGTTTTTTCCA
>JAFGTU010000301.1 GCA_016933985.1 Sedimentisphaerales bacterium
CGCGCTCCCATTGCCAATGCCATCAGTTGCGTGAAGTAGAATATGGGCAGACCGTACTTGACGCCGTATTTCCGCTCAACCTCCTCCTGCCGGGTGTCCAGGTTCACATGACAGAGCGGGCACGCAACGGCAATAGCATTTGCCCCGACCGCCACGGCTTCTTCGAGAATATCGTGGGTGAGCTTGAGAACGACGTCCGTGCGCGTCATCGCAAGGGCCCCTCCGCAGCACTCCGTCTTGTACGCCCAGTCAAGCGTCGTAATCCCCATAGAGCCAAGCAACTCGTCCATCGCCATCGGGTACTCGCATTCGTCGAACTGCATTATCTTCGACGGCCGGGTGAGAAGACAGCCGTAATAGCACGCCACCTTCAAGCCGGACAGGTCTTTTATCACCGCATCCTCAAGGCCCTCTCTGCCATGAAAGATCTCAAGCGGACTCAGCACGTTCATGGATTTCGGCAGCGGCTTGTCAAGAGCTTCGCTGATTTGGCCGGCCAGCTCGGAATCCTCGCCCGCTTCATATAACGCCGTCCTCAAGCGCGCGAAACACGATGCACACGGGGCAACAACATCCCTAAGCCCCATCTCCTGGGCAAGACATAAATTCTCATAAGGCAGCGCCAGCGACAACAACTTCGACGAGCTGTGCGCCGGAGACGTCCCGCAGCAGATCCAGCCTTTGATCTCCTCAATTCTTATGCCGAGCTTCTCACAGACGACCCGGAATGACACGTCGTACTCCGAGCCTGTGGAGTGAAGTGAGCATCCCGGATAATAAGCGTACTTCGCAGTCATTATCTGCTAACCTCCTTCAATACATATAGGATTTCGCTGTTTTGAGCGCACAGTTGCAGCATGGTCTTGGCTTAGGCGAATTTGATTTCAAACAGTCTGATTCCTTCCCGCCGTGCCGGGGCGGCAACGTCGCGGCAGGTTCTCGATGCTCTTCACACGCCCAAAGATCTTCATCGTCCTCCGCGCTCCTGTAAAGCTGGGCATCAGCTTCAGCTTGCCCTTCTTAAACATCTTCATTCCAAGCCCCATATCCTTGAAAAAGTCGAGAGTCCTCAGCTTAAGGGCCACGATCATCCCGACCTCGTACATGCGTCCGCACATCCTGATATTCGATAGCGCCGCTTTGTAGAATGAGGCCACTTCCGGGATAGTGGGTTTGATTCCCCGCCGCATAGCCGTAATCTTCACGGCATCCATAACCTTCGCCACATCCACTTCCTGCGGACACCGCGTCGTGCAGGTCTCGCAAGCAGCGCAGAGCCACATGGTCTTGCTGTTGACGACCAAGTCGTCCATTCCCAGGCGGATGGCGTGCATGAGTTGGCTGGGCTTATAGTCCATCTCGTACGCTATCGGACAGCCGGCTGCGCACTTGCCGCATTGATAACAAAGGTTGACATTCTGCCCGCTTTCTTCGAGTATGGCTTCGGCCAGGCTCGAATCCGATGAAATCCTCTGAACGCACTCCATCATCTAATCTCTCTTTCACATCTCATATTAGGAACAAGAACGGCCTCCCGACCCGGAAAAACGCCAAACGACATCACCACATCGGGTAATAAACGTATATTTCCAGCATACAAACGTATTAGCAAGCAAAAACCTGCCAATTCGCAAAAAAATTGTTCTCTGCAATTCAAAGGCAGGACCTCGAATTGCCGATGGAATATCGGGCTTTCTCCCCGGTCGTTCTTTTTGTATAATTGCCGCCCGGAAGCCCAAAGCCGCTTGATGGTTCGCAATCTGAGGACTTACTGTTATGAAAATAGAGAAGACCAACCGACGCCGATTCTTGAAAGCGGTCGCCGCCGGGGCAGCGACCCTGGCCTTGCCCCGTTCAATATCACTTGCGCGCGCGACCGGCAGACCCAACATTCTGTTCATAATGGCCGACGACCACGCCGTGAACGCAGTCAGTTGCTACGGCTCCCGGCTTGGCACGGTCGCCAAGACGCCCAATATAGACCGCATCGCCGCCGAGGGCGCCCGCCTTGTCAATTGCTTGTGCACAAATTCTATCTGTGTTCCCAGCCGAGCAACTATTCTCACGGGCCAATATAGCCACGTCAACGGCGTCTATACCCTCGCAGACCGGCTCGACCCGGAAAAACAAAACGTCGCCAAGATTCTCCATGCGGCTGGATACCAGACCGCACTATTCGGCAAATGGCACTTGAAATCCGATCCCGCCGGATTCGACGACTGGAACATCCTCCCAGGCCAGGGCCGATACCACAATCCGCTCATGAGAGAAAAGCCCACGGAGAAACAGCCGGGTGATAAAAAGGCCCTCGACACACAAAGCAACGCCGAAAAAGTCAACGACGCAAACCAGCCGACCGAACCCAACGAAGCAAGCGACCCATATAGTGAAGAAGATCGTACCGAGGAGAAGAGTGTCGGCCTCAAGACCCACAAGGGTTTCTCAACCGACGTCATAACGGACCTCTCCCTTGAATGGCTCAAAAAACGCGATAAGAAGAAACCCTTCCTCCTGATGACGCACTTCAAGAGCCCCCACGCCCCCTGGCATTTCGCCGAAAGACACGCCGAGATGTACAAAGACGTCGAGATTCCCGAACCCGAAAGCCTCTTTGAGAACTTGATGCATCGCTCTGCCGGCTCAAGAGAATACGGCTTTCGAATCGACGAAGCACTGCTCCAGCAAATGCAAAACGACGACTACCCCACGGGCAAACTCGATACGACAGGTATGTCCCCGGAGCAGAAGGCCCGCACCGCATACCAGAAATACCTGAAAGACTACCTGCGATGTGTGGCCGCCATCGACGAAAACGTCGGCAAATTGCTCGAATTCCTCCGTGAACAGAATCTCGAAGACAATACCGTCGTCATTTATACCTCCGACCAGGGCCTTTTCCTCGGCGAACACGGCTACATCGACAAGCGATGGATGTACGAGGAATCTCTGCGAATGCCTTTTCTGATGCGTTACCCCCCCCTCATAAGACCGGAAACCGTCAACGACGATATCATCATCAACGCCGACTTCGCCCCCACCCTTCTCGATCTTGCAGGCATCACCGCGCCCGCCGAGATGCAGGGCCGAAGCTTCCGCGACAACCTCAGGTCAAGAACCCCGGCCGACTGGCGAACTGCCATGTACTACCGATACTGGCAGCACGGCAGCAGACCGGCACACTATGGAATAAGAACGGATCGATACAAGCTGATCTTCTTCTACGGACTGCCGCTCAACATGAAAGGCGCCGAAAAGACGCCCACAAAAGTCGGCTGGGAACTCTACGACCTCAAACGCGACCCATTCGAGACGAACAACATCTACGGCCATCCCGCATACCGCAGAGTGCAGGCAGGCCTAAAGAAGAACCTGACGGACCTAAAAGCAGAGCTTGGCGATACCGACGATAAATATCCCGAATTGACCGAGCTGACGAAAAAGTACTGGTGACCCGAATAATCAGCCGACCGGCCGCCTCAAACCAACGAATCGATCCGGCGTCAAGACGAGCAAGGCCGATGACAATCATAGACTCAACACGACGACCTCCTTTGCGAACCGTCGGCCTAATTCGCGTCTTGATCTCCATTGTGATCTTTCTGCCGGGATGCAATTCGGGCAGCACTTCCACCAAGCAAGCATATCTGTCGTCAGAACAAATCACAGGAACATTCTCAATCGTGGCCGTCGATCCGAATACCGGGCTCTGCGGTGCGGCAGTCGCAAGCAAATACCCCGCCGTAGGCAAAGTCGTCCCATATGTTCGGGCAGGCGTCGGAGCATTTTGCACCCAGCACTGGCATAATCCGGATTGGGGCAAGCCCGCCCTCGATATGCTCGAACAAGGCAAGCTGCCCGAGCAGGTCCTCGCCGATCTGCTCCGCGACGATACCAACCGTGACAAACGCCAACTGGCCATCATCGATATGACCGGCAGAGCAGCCAACCGCAATCCCGCAAATGCCGACCCCTCCGGAATATGGTGGGGAGCAGTCTCAGGAAGATACTACGCCTGCCAGGGAAACACGCTCAGCGGCCCCGAAGTAGTCTTTGCCATGGCAAGGGCTTACGAAGAAACCGCAGGGAGCCTCGCCGACCGCCTCATGGCAGCCCTGGTGGCGGGCGACTGCGCAGGCGGAGACCACCGCGGACGCCTTGCATCAGGAATCAGAGTAGCTAACGAAGGCGTAGAAGGCCACTGGTTCGAACTATACGTCGATAAAAGCGACGACGCCGTCGTCGAACTGGCAAAAAAATACGCCGCCCTTGAACACGAAGCTAAAGGCCCGTGGCCCGGCGGCAAGCAGCTCTTCAAACACCCTTGCCCTAAAGAGGATTGAGCACTGAACAAGATCATCGCACTTGAATCACGGCCACATCTTCGCCGTCCAACGCGATGGTCGCCTTGAGACCAATCCATTTGACGATGGCGTCCCTCACCAACTCCCGACTGTTGGTCGGAGTCTTTCCGTCCATAGTTATCGTGGCGGTCCGGCGCCGGTCGCTGTCGTTGAAAACGGTAAGGTATCGCTCGCCGAAGCGCTCTATAAACACATGCTCATCGCTCGAATACGCCCCGGTCACCGGCTCCCATCCCGCCTCGGCCACCAGCCTGCACAAGGGAACATATTTTTTGAACAAATCCCTGTCCCGTTCATAAAGCTCAGGTCTGGTGAAGTAATGTCCCTGCGAGGCATTGTGGCTGAAGAACCCGGGAAACATCCCGTAGGCAAGCGACCGCTTCATATACTTTTCAACCAATTCATGCGAGAAATCCTCGAAGCGCGTATTCATCAGGAAGCAATAGGGCTTATCCTTGCACATCGCCCGGCGGTAAAGCAGCTCGCTATCAGACATCGGCCGCCATTTCCCGCCCGGATTCCAGTCCGTCTCGGTCCCCATAACATCGAGCAGCGGCGCAAGCCAGCATAATCGAATCGGCGTGGAATTGGCCATCATCAGCTTGCCCATCCCGTGAATGTCGCGCTCGATTCCGCGTATATACTCGAACGCAATCAGCCCGCGAAAGATCGCAGGCTTGCGGCTATCCAAGGAAAACGTCAAGGCAGTCGCAGCGGCGGCAAAGTGGTCGCGCCGAAAGTCAAGCTCGTCGGTAACATAACCCTCGCTCGAATCGATGTACTCGCCGTCCAGGTCCGCGCTGCGCTTCGGGCCGTACAGTTTCTCACGGAGCTCCGGGTTCCACTTGTTCTTGAAATCCGTAACTTCTCCCGTAATCCCCGGCATCGAGTTTATACTCCACACCGCCCCGTTGCACCACGGGGTATCGAGAAGCCTCGCCGGGAATTGCCCCTTCTCATCGTGATAACCGCTGCAGAGAAGCGCCTTGGCATGCACATCGTTCTTCTCATCGGCAAGCCGCCGCGTCTCCGCTATCGCCGCTTCCATCGTCCGAGCCATCCCTTTGGGCATTGACATCCACCACGTCATAGGCTCGGTATAGCGAAACGTAATAATATCGTGCTCATCGTCCCATTTCGTCTCGTTCGTGCCTTCTTTGACTGCAAATCCGAAGTCCTCCCACCCCTTAACCTCGCTGATCTTCGCAAAAGGCATCCACAGGCCCTGCTTGGCTGTCCGCCTCTGAAAATGCTCCGCAAAAAGCTCATAATACCGCGACAAGGCGGAACGGAATCCCCACTTCGGATCGAATTCAAACTTGCAAAAGCGCAGTTTGGCCGTCGGTTTCTCCGCGGCAAGGCCGATATCATAAGCAACAAACACCTCTTTTGTCCCGGCATTGCACCCGACGCGGAAAAACGCAGGCATGGACATATCAATCCCAAGCCCGACCCCCCTGCCGCCAACGGCCACCGCGGCAAAGGGATAGCGAGAAAGCCGACCGTTCGCCCCAGCCCCAAAGCTCGACGCATTAAGATACTCACGACCCGCCTCAGCCTTGAGACTGCGACGCGGATCCTGAAGCCACAGGCAATCGCCCGCTGGGACAGGAACCGTATAATACAAAGTAATCACCCGATCTCTCCCGCTCGTGTCGGAAATGGTAACATCATAAAAAACGCCTTCGGTGCGCCGCTGTTGTTGATACTCCAGCTTCAAACCGAGCGCGACGCGCTCAATGCCGAGAAAGTCCGACCCGGCCGCCACATCGCGGACCGCGAATCCATCTCTCGCCGAACGCACAATTTCAACCGGCACGCCGTCGAACACAGCCGCCCCTTTCGGCGGCTTCATCACACGCAGCTCAGGATCTCGAAACCAAGCCTTGCCCGAATGACGCCGCAGCAGCATATGGAACGAAACAGCCCTAACCGGCTTGTCCGGAAATACGACAACCTGGGCCTTCTCCCAATCGTGACTGCCCACGCTGAACGGATCGACTTGCCCCCATAAGGGTGTCCCGTCCGCATAGGTCAAATCGAGATACAGCGAATAGTCGCTATTGCGACCGCCCCCCACACCCTCGGCTTTGCTACAGGCGACGGCAACTATCGGCTCCGGCTCCACTTGATTCAGCACCACCGTTTGCGAAACGCCACGCTGAACCTCGCTATCGCCGCCGTTATCGCACACAAAAGCATTCCCATCCCGTCCAAAACCTCTCTCCCATCCCCGCCACGCATCGGCCTTTAGCAGATTCTCCCCCGCATCATCAGCATTCAGGACCTTCTTCAAAACCGCACCGTCGGCTTCGCCGCGTGCACAGCCAAGAGGAATAAAGAACACGCAAACCGGCAACGATATGAAACACAAAAAACACACCCGCTTCATCAGATAAATCCTCAATCAAAACCAACCCGACAAAAACAACGAACGCCACACAACCCGACCGTAAGGGGGGCAATCAACGCGCCCGGCATCAAAAACTATCGCATATTATCATACCTCAACACCACGCCCCATTCCAACTCCAAAAAAACCCGCACAATCCTCCGTTTTGGGTGTCGCATTCGCCCCGCCTATCTGGTATATTAAAGCCGGTTGACTTCGAGGACGATCTTATACGCCTCTGAAGAGAAAACATCATATTTAGGAGAAGCAGCATGATTAGAAAATCGAGCCTTCCGATTCTTTGCGTCCTTGCGTCGGTATTGTGCCTGTCCTGGGCCCTTGCCGCTACAGGCGAGGACAAACCCAAAACCCTCGACACCGACCCGAATCTCGTCGGCTGGTGGAAATTCGATGAAACCGCCGGCAAAACCGCCGCCGATTCGTCAAGATTCAAACGCAACGGCACGCTCAAGGGCGAGCTTTCTTTCGACAAGAGCTCCGCCGAAGGCAAAATCGGAAAGGCCCTCCAGTTCGGCGGCAAACAAGACGTCGTGGAAATCAAGGACTACAAGGGAATCACCGGCACAAAGCCCCGAACCGTCACTGCATGGATCAAGACAAACAAAAGAGACGGCGAAATCATTGCCTGGGGCGAGAATGACTTCGGCAAGATGTTCTACTGCCGACACATCAGGGGGCGAATCGGAGTAACGCCCGACGGCGGCTATCTCTATATGAAGGAATACACCAACGATGATCAGTGGCATCACATCGCAGCCGTCGTCATGAAAGCTCCCGACGACAGCCTGGGCCCCAACCTGTACGACCATGTCAAGCTGTACTTAGACGGCGAGCCCGCGGTTATCGACGACATCGGCCTGCTCGACCTTTGGCCCTTGACAACAGGCAAGGAGATTGACGTCAGAATAGGCAGAGGTTACGTCGGCCTGCTCGACGACCTGCGACTCTACGACCGACCCCTCTCAGAAGACGAGGTCAAGGCCATATTCCAGCAAAAGACCGACAAGCCCCTGAAAAAAACCGAAGAATAATATCGTATCCGGACCGATGAAAATACGCAAACCGAAAGCCGTTTAACGGTTGTGAAAGGAGATAAACGATGGAGCAGAAAAATGTAACGAGACGCCAGTTCATGCGCGACAGCGCGATCGCAGCCGCCGGCGTGGCCGCAGGTCTCGGAGCAGTTGCAGGCAAAAAAGCCCAGGCGGCTCCCGATACCTCGAAAATCATCAGCTATAATCCCGACATGGAATACCGCAGGCAGGGAAGCACTAATTTCATGGTTTCAGCAGTCTGCCTCGGCGGACACTCCAGGAGCAATCAGGAGGAGCGCACCGAAATCGTCAGCCGCTGCATCGACGCCGGAATAAACTACATCGATGCATGCTGGGATAACGAGGTCAAGCGCGATGCCAAAGCTCTAAAGGGGCGACGCGACAAGATGTACCTCGCACTTTCACACGGCGCCAAGGAACTTCGCAATGAGGAATATCGAACCGCAAAGAAGCTCCTCGCATCCCTCGATGAACTGCTGCGCGATGCCGACATAGAATACACGGACCTCTGGCGAGTAACCTGTTACGAGCCCGGCGGAAGGCACTCATTCAATACAGCCTGCGAACTCGTCTCGGCCCTGGAAACAGCAAAAAAACAAGGCAAGGCACGATCCATCGGCTTCTCCACGCACGACCGAAAATGGATCAAATTCATGATCGAGTACTTTCCGCAGATCGACTGCGTGTGCTTCCCATTCACAACGATGAGCAAGAAAGCCCCGACGGACAGCGTGTTTGACACCCTCAAGAAGGAGGATGTCGGCGCCTTCGGGATTAAGCCGTTCGCCGCAGGCTCGCTCTTTAGAGGCGACTCCGAGGAGGACAATAAACGAGCACGCCTTGCGATCAGATACATCCTCAGCACCAATACGGTCATCCCCATCCCGGGGCTGAATCGCATAGAGGACGTGGATAATGTCGTAAAAGCCGTCAAGGAGCGTCGTCAGTTCGACCTCAAGGAAACGGCCGAGCTGGAAAGAGCCAACGAGCAGGCATGGGCCTCGCTACCGCCCAACTATCAGTGGCTCAAGAACTGGGAATACGTCTAATATGAGACACATTTTATTGTTGCTTGCAACCACAGTGCTTATCCTGGCGTCGCCCGGCTGCGAGAAGAATCAGTCCGACAACGAAACGCAAATCGACGCCACAACTGTCAAAGAATCACCCAAGAACGAAAAGCCCCTGCTGCTCGATGATGAGCACCCGCTCTTGCTCGACGATCCCGCCGCAGGCCTGGCCGTCGCCGATATGGCAGACAACTCCCGATGCTTCGTCTGCCACATCAACTATGCCCAGGAAGAAATCGCCGTCATCCACGCCCGGCAGGACATGGGCTGCGCCCACTGCCACGGCGAATCGGATGAGCACATAGCAGACGAATCCTGGGCGTCGGGAGGCAACGGAACCGCTCCCGATAAGATTTACACCAAAGACCATGTAAATCCCTTCTGCCTCGGCTGCCACTCCAAGGACAAGCTGCCGGAAGAACCTCATAAACCCGTCTTTGCCGACTCAAACTCCCAGAAGCACTGCACCGATTGCCACGGAGAACACCTCCTCAAAGAACGAAAAACAAAGTGGAAGTAGCATGAGACGACACAAGCGAACCCTGTATTTCATTTTCACAACCGTCTTGACGGCCTGTGCCCTGCTTGAAGCCGATGATATTTCTATAGACAATTCCGCCCAGTTCCGCCCCGCAATCACCAAGCTAAAGCCCGGCGACACGCTTCTGATTGCGCCGGGCGACTACGCAGGCGGCATTTACCTGGCCAACACATCCGGCACGAAAGACGCCCCTATCACTATCCGCGGCGCCGACCCAGACAATCCGCCCTTGTTCGCCGGCGGCGGCCAAGCCTTTCATTTGGCAGATTGCAGCTACATAACTCTCGCCAACCTGAAAGCGAAAGGCTTCCCCTCCAACGGAATCAATATCGACGACGGCGGCTCATTCGATACTCCCGCACACCACATAACTTTAGAGAACATAACGATCCTCGAAACAGGCCCAAAGGGAAACCACGATGCCCTCAAGATGTCCGGCGTCGATCACTTTACGGTCCGCCGGTGTCGCTTTGAAGCCTGGGGCGGCTCGGCAATCGATATGGTCGGCTGCCATCACGGCCTCGTCGAAGATTGCACCTTCATCGGACGAGAAGGATTCTCGCAAGACAACGCCGTCCAACTCAAAGGAGGCACGCGCCACGTCCTCGTGCAGACCTCTATCTTCAAGAACGCCGGTCAACGGGCAATCAACCTCGGCGGAAGCACGGGCCTGCAATTCTTCCGCCCAAATGTGGGAGACTATGAGGCCAAAGATATTACAATCGCAGGCAACAGATTCATAGGAGGCCTCACCCCGCTGGCCTGGGTCACGGCGGACGGCGGATACGTCCACCACAACACAATCATACTGCCCGAAAAGTGGATACTGAGAATACTTCAGGAAACGACCGACCCGAAATTCAAGCCATGCCGCGACGGCCTCTTCGAGCAAAACCTCATCATCTACGACTCCAAAGTGCAGACGTTCGTAAACGTAGGCCCCCGCACCGACCCGCAAACGTTCATCTTCCGCAACAACGCTTGGCGCGACCTCGACGGAGCCCGCAAGCCC
>JAFGTU010000302.1 GCA_016933985.1 Sedimentisphaerales bacterium
ATCACCGCCGACTACAGCGCGCCGGGCCAGGTGGGGACGTATCGCACCTGTGATTTGATTGCGATTGTTATCGACCTGTCGGCGGACGTGGCCGAGCAGATGGCGGTCTGCCTGGACTTTCTCGAATCGCGGAATCTGCTGGCCGGCGCCGATACGCTGGCGCGTGACGAGCACGGCAACGCCCCGGGCAAGAAGACGTTTTGCATCTGCGCGAAGGCGGACATCGCCCGGCCGGGAGCTTTGGAGACGGTCAAAGACTCGTGCGGTTATCCGTTCGAGTTCGTCGAGGTCTGCGTGAAGACGGGAGCCGGCATGGACGGACTAATGCGCAAGATCTTTGAATTGCTGGCGATAATCCGCATCTACGCCAAGCCCCCGGGCAAGCCGGCGGATATGACCGAGCCTTTCACGCTTCCGGTCGGCTCGACTGTGATGGACCTGGCCCAGGCCATCCACCGCCAGTTGGCCGACAAGCTGAAAGCCGCCAGAATCTGGGGTGCAGGCGTCCACGACGGCCAAAACGTCCAGAGAACCCACGTCCTCAGCGACAAGGACATTGTCGAGTTGCATTTCTCCTGATTGGCCCTTACAATACTCCCCTCGATATAGGGCCTTGAACCTTGACTACAAGGATAGTAGGGTACTTCACGTTTGAAAGGGATTGTCATGATCATAAAGCGAATAGCTTTGATTCTCACGGCTGCCGGGATTCTAATTGGCGTAGGTTTTGTCGGATGCAACGCACAGGCCGGGCAGCAGGCAGCGCCGGCGAAGGCGGACGAGCGGAAGCTGATGCGGGATTATCCTATTGAGCCGGTGGCGTTTACGCAGGTCAAGCTCACGGACGAATTCTTGGCGCCGCGGATCGAGACTAATCGCAAGGTCTCGATTCCTTATGCCTTCGGCAAGTGCGAAGAGAACGGCAGGATGGACAACTTTGCGATAGCCGGCGGCCTTAAGCAGGGCGAGCAGAGGGGCGATTTTCCATTCGACGATACCGACCCGTACAAGATTCTGGAAGGCGCGTCATACGCGCTGAGCGTTCAGCCGGATCCGAAGCTCGACAAATACCTCGACGATTTGATTGCTTTGATTGCGGCGGCGCAGGAGGACGATGGGTATCTCTACACCTGCAGGACCAACAAGTGCGAGCGGCTCAAGAACTGGTTCGGCAACGAGCGGTGGGAGAAATTAGGCGGCAGTCACGAACTCTACAACATGGGCCATCTTTACGAGGCGGCCGTTGCGCACTATCAGGCGACGGGCAAGCGGACGCTGCTGGATGTTGCGATCCAGAATGCGGATTTCCTCTGCACGGTGTTCGGGCCGGGCAAGTTGGAGAAAACGCCGGGACATCAGGTGATCGAGATGGGTCTGGCCAAGCTCTATCGCGTAACAGGCAACGAGAAGTATCTGCAATTAGCGAAGTTCTATCTCGATGCGCGTGGGCCCGGCGGCAATCCGTACAACCAGTCGCATCAAAGACCCGTTGACCAGAAGGAGGCGGTGGGCCACGCCGTGCGGGCCGCCTATATGTACTGCGGGATGGCCGATGTAGCGGCTCTGACGGGCGATGAGACTTATTTCAAGGCGGCTGAGCGCATTTGGGAAAACGTCGTCGGAAGGAAGCTCTATCTGACCGGCGGAATCGGCGCTACCGGCGCGGGCGAGGCGTTTGGCAAGAACTACGAGCTGCCCAATGAGACGGCCTATTGCGAGACGTGCGCGGCGATTGGCAACGTGATGTGGAATCACCGGATGTTCTTGGGCAGCGGCGACGCCAAGTACATCGACGTTCTGGAAAGGACTCTCTATAACGGCCTGATTTCGGGCGTGTCGTTGGAGGGCAACACGTTCTTCTATCCGAATCCGCTGGCGTCACACGGCCAGCATAAGCGAAGTCCCTGGTTCGGCTGCGCCTGTTGTCCGGGAAATATGACGCGATTTATCGCTTCTATTCCGGGCTACGTCTATGCCAAGGCCGGCGATAAGGTGTACGTCAATCTGTTCGTAGCGGGGAGCGGGACGGTCGATATCGGCGGCAATGCCGTCAAGATCACGCAGCAGACGCAGTATCCCTGGGAAGGAGAGGTCAAGCTGACCATCGAGCCGGATCGCCCGGCGAAGTTCACGATAGCGGTTCGTGCGCCGGGCTGGTGGCGGAATCAGCCGGTGCCCAGTGATTTGTACAGATATATGAACGTGGCCGGCCAAAAAGGGGCGAGCTTTGAACTTAACGGCGAGCCCGCGTTCGGGGCGGCTGTTGAGGGAGGCTATTTCTGCATCACGCGGAAGTGGAAACAGGGCGACTCTGTCAAGTTTGACCTGCCTATGGGGATCAGGCGGGTATTGGCTCATGAAAATGTTGAGGCGGACCGGGGGCGGGTGGCTATTGAACGGGGGCCGATTGTGTATTGTGCCGAGTGGCCGGACAATCTCGCCGGCGTTCATAATCTGGTTCTGACGGATGATGCCAAGCTTACTACCGAACATCGCAAGGACCTGCTGGGCGGGGTAACTGTCGTGCGGGGCATGGCGGCGGCGATTAGCGATGCCGGGGACGGTAAGCTTGCCAAGAAGGAGCAGGAATTCACGGCGATTCCTTATTATGCGTGGGCTCATCGCGGGGCGGGGGCGATGGCGGTCTGGCTGGCTCGCGACGAGGCCGTTGCGGAGGTTGCGACCAAGGCGGGGACTATACGCAATCCGTCTTTCGAGAAGGGTGAGAGGGGCAATCCAGCCAGCTGGGAACGGGCGACTTACGGCGGGCGGGGCGAGTTCGGATATGTCGATGGGGGACGGACGGGCGATAAGTGCGTGATGCTCTCTTCCGAGAGCGGGGCGGATATCGGGTGGCTGACTTCGGTGACGGTCAAGCCGCGGTCGCAGTATCGGCTGACGGGATGGATTAAGACCGAGGGCGTCGAGAGCGTCGGCGACAGGGCGGCCAAGGGGGCGCTGCTGAACGTGCATAACATTCAGCCGGTGCAGACCAATGCCGTGACGGGGACTAAGGACTGGACGAAGGTCGAGGTTACTTTCGATTCCGGGGCGAATCCCGTTGTGGAGATCAACTGCCTGTTCGGCGGGTGGGGATTTGCCAAGGGCAAGGCGTGGTACGACGATATCGAGCTCGAGCTCCTTTCGGCGAAGTCGGCGGAGATGTCGGTCGAGATCGACGCGGGCAAGACCGGCGAGCCGGTATCGAAGTATATATATGGGCAGTTCATCGAGCATTTGGGGCGCTGCATTTACGGAGGTATTTGGGCCGAGATGATCGAAGACCGCAAATTTTACTACGGCGTCGGCCAGAGCCAATCGCCCTGGAAGCCCATCGACAAGGCAAATGCGGTGAAGATGCTTACAAAAGACCCATACGTCGGCGACCATGAACCGGAGGTATCGGTCGAGCCGGGCATCCTTTGTGGCATCTACCAGGAGAAACTGGGACTCATAAAGGGCAAGGAGTACGCCGGGCGAATCGTCCTGGCCGCCTCGCCGGAGATCGATGCTGTGGAGGTCCGCCTCTTCGGAGGTGACCAGGATACTGCCTTCCACTCCTGTCGCATCGAAGGCATCACCGCTGCCCACAAATCCTACGATTTCCGAATTTACGCCTTAGGAACCACGGATAATGGCCGCCTGGAAATCATCGGCGTCGGCAGGGGTAGTTTCCGAATCGGGGCGGTGTCGTTGATGCCGGCCGATAATGTCAAGGGCATGCGGGCAGACACGCTGACGCTGCTCAAGGAATTGAATGCCCCGATTTACCGCTGGCCGGGCGGGAACTTTGTCAGCGGGTACGACTGGCGCGACGGCCTGGGCGATCCCGACAAGCGCCCGCCGCGGAAGAACCCAGCCTGGACCGGAGTCGAGCACAACGACTTCGGCCTGCACGAGTACCTGGCCTTCTGCGAAGAGGTTGGGGCCGAGCCTTTGATTACGGTCAACTCCGGCTTCGGCGACGACCATTCGGCGGCCGAGGAGGTCGAGTACGTCGTCGGCGCGGCGGATACGCCGATGGGCAAGTGGCGCGCGGCCAACGGGCATCCCGAGCCGTGGAAGGCCCAGTGGTGGTGTGTCGGCAATGAGATGTACGGCGGATGGCAGCTGGGGTATATGTCACTGAATCACTACACCCAGAAGCATAATCTTTTCGCCAAGGCGATGCGCAAGGTCTATCCGGATATCAAGCTGATTGCGTCCGGATCGGTCGGGTCGTGGTCGGAGGGGATGCTCAAAAGCTGCGCAGACTATATGGATGCCATCAGCGAGCATTTCTACAACCAGGAGAAGAAACCGGTTCTTGCCCACGCAGGTCAGCCGGCCGAGGCGGTGCTGAGCAAGGTAAACGCGCATCGGGATTATCGCGAACGCTTCGAGTGGCTCAAGGGCAGGGATATCGATATCGCGCTCGATGAGTGGAACTACTGGTACGGGCCGCACGTTTATGGCGAATTAGGGACGCGGTACTTCCTCAAAGATGCTTTGGGTATCGCCGCCGGGCTTCACGAGATGATTCGCAACAGCGATATTATGTTCATGGCCAATTACGCACAGACGGTAAACGTCATCGGGTGCATCAAAACGTCGAAAACAGAGGCGGCCTTCGCAACGACGGGACTGGCGTTGAAGCTCTACAGGCAAGAATTCGGTACAATCCCGGTCGAATTGGCCGGCGATACGTTCCCGCTCGATGTGGCGGCGGCCTGGACGAGCGACCGCAAGGCATTGACTATCGCAGTAGTCAACGCGACCGAGGAAAGACAAGACCTGCAGATGCAACTGACGGGCGCAAACTTGACGGGCAAAGGGACTCTCTGGATTATCTCACATACCGATCCGATGGCCTACAACGAGCCGGGCAAAGAGCCTAATGTCGTGATTAAGGAAGAAGCCGCTGACGGTATCTCGAATAAGCTGAGCGTGCCGCCGTTGAGCATTAGTCTCTATAAGCTGGCCGTACGTTAGTGTTCTCGTGTGAGCCGTTGAGGCAATGACATGTCATTCCGCACTTGGTGCGGGATCCATAGTCTCGAAAGTCTGGATTCCTGCTTGCGCAGGAACGACGGATGCTGTGAATTGACATATTGAAACTGCAAGAAGGATAAGGAAAATCGAAATGGATAGAGCAGGCTATATTTGCATTGTTGTCTTGGCTTTTGCGATTGGGGCCGGCAGTTGCCTCGCCGCCGAGGATGCGTCAAACACCGTTATAACGATAGACGTCAGCAAGAAGGCCGAACCTATTTCGAAGTATATTTACGGCCAGTTCATCGAACACCTCGGCAGATGTATCGACGGCGGGATATGGGCCGAAATGCTCGAAGACCGCAAGTTCTATCATCCGGTCGGCGCCGGGAAATCGCCCTGGAAACCGCTCGGCGATACCGATTCGGTGAAGATGGCTGCAAAAGATGCCTACGTGGGGGACCACGAACCAGAGATATCGGTCGAACCGGCTGGTCTTTTCGGGATATGTCAGGACAAACTTGGTCTGGTCGAGGGCAAGGAATACACCGGGCGGATCATCCTTGCCGCCTCGCAGGGTGTTAATGCCGTCGAGCTTCGCCTGCGCGGGGACGATTCGCAGGCCGCCTTCCATTCGCATCGCATCGAAGGCATCGCCGTCGCCCACGCGGCGTACACCTTCCGAATCCACGCCCCCCAAACCACCGACAACGGCCATCTGGAAATCCTCGGCGTCGGCAAGGGCGCGTTCCGCATCGGTGTGGTCTCGCTTATGCC
>JAFGTU010000303.1 GCA_016933985.1 Sedimentisphaerales bacterium
CCATGTCATTGCTTACCATACATCATTTCACAATTACGGAAAGGATCCCTAAATGCTATCAGAATTGCCTTTATCGCATTGCGGCGCGTCAGACAATTGTACCCCGGGGGCAAAATGCTGGTTTGAGAACAGGTTCGGCCGCAATTATCTAATTGACTTTGTGAAGACATAAATCCTCCTGTTCAAATTGTCAGACGTTTCGTATTCCATTGCCTTCTTCACTGCCGTGCCAGCTCCAGCGCCGCTGTGGTGATGTGATACTTGGCTATCATATTGGGCACTTCCCACCGCGGCAGCCTCCCTTGGGCCAGGTATTGCAGAAACTTTTCAGTAACCTCCCGGAAATGGGCCTCGTGCCCGGCTTGATGCTCCTGCGGTATCACTACCTGCCAGTGGTCCTCGCCACGCTCAAGCGCCAACCCGGGATACTTGCTCTGCGCCCGTGCAATCGCTTTCTTCAAAGCCGCACCCAATTGCTCCAGGCTGACGCCGTCGGCAGGCTCAACGCAGATTTGCGGGCGGTAGCCTTGTTCGGGCCCCTGCTTGAGAAGCACCCTGGCCCTGGTCCCGGAGAACAGGGAATACTGCGCATCTCCCGCCCGTTCCGGCGCCTCGAAATTCCACGATACGGACAGCTTCACATAAACGCCCTTCAGCGAATAAATCATCTCCCCGTTGGCGTAACAAGGCAGTACCCCTTCGTTATCCAGCTTGCCCTTGAGAAATCCCGGAAAATCCGCCGCCCCCGTCGCTTTTTCATACTGCTCCCGCGTAATCATAGTCGGCTGGCGGCGGGCCTGCTTCATCACAACATCTCTTCGATAATCCATCGCCTCGTTCGGGAAGCACGTCCACATCACCAGGTCAATCAGGTGCGTCGTGACATCGACCAGCCCTTCGCCCTGCTGGGCCATATCGAAATACCACGTTGGCCGTCTTATAGGCGTCCCGGAAACGTACTTGAAGAAATGATGGAGGCTCTGCTTGACGACCGCCGGCTCGGCGGCAGAACCCTTTTGAAGCTCTCCGAAAACGTCCTTGTCCAGCACCAGCATCTTCTGCACGATGTGGAAGATACTGAAGCGCTCGGTCATAATGTCATACACCAGCACGCCTTTTTTCTCCGCGCGCGCAAAAGCATCCTCCAATACCTTGAAGTCCGCCGTGTTAATGCACATAGGCTTGTCGCAGAAGACATTGAAGCCGACATCGACGGCGGCCTTGATATACTCGGCCTTCCTCCGGTTGTTGCCCGACAGGACAACGACATCGCCCTCCTTCTCAGTTAGCATCCTCTCCAGGTAGTCGCTTCCCGTATAGACCTTCTCGACCCAGCTCGTCGGGTCGTCCGCCCGGCTGTTGAACCTTTCGATATACGCGAGGTGATTCTCCACCTCCGGACCCTCCGGCGCATAGACATGCACAACGCGATCCACCTGCTCATACATGCTCTTCTGCACTAAAGCCGCGTGATAATGCCCCGGATCCAGCGTCACCAGCCTCACCCCGGCCCCCTCCACGCCGCTTTTTTGCTTCGACCGCCCCGGCTCGACGCATGAGCCCCCAATAAATAAACAACCGCACAATACAAACAAAACAAGATTTCGCATCATATCCCGGCCCCTTTTCCAATCGACTCCGGCCATCTCTCAGCGAATCCCGGATTTCGAGGTTTCGGATTTCAGACTATCCGATAGAATACTATCCGGCAACATGTTATCATTAACCAATAGACTTAAGTGCCATTGTATTGCCAATAGTGTAGGAGGTCAAATAATGAGAAACACTATCGTAAGAACCAAGTCCTTTGTATGCCTGCTCTCAATCAGTCTATTACTGGCCGGCTGCGGCGCCGGGGGTTCGAGCCGTTCGCCCTCGTCCGCAAAGCTGATTGCCCGCACGTACAACTCCGGCTTCGACCTGGCCCACGACACCTACAACGGAATGTCAACAGCCGGTGACGGAAAGATTTACTACGTCCTTTCTTCGGAGTCGTACGAAATCGGCGCCCAGATGTATTGCTACGATCCCGCCAAAGGCAAAATCACCCATGTCGGCGACCTCACAGCGGCCTGCGGCGAAAAAGGCGCCAAGACCATCGCCCAGGGAAAATCCCATGTCAACTTCGTCGAATCCAAAGGCAAGCTTTACTTCTCAACCCACGTCGGCTATTACTCCATTATAGACGGGATGGAAAAAATCGGCATCCCTCCCGAAGGCTATAAGCCCTATCCAGGCGGTCATTTCCTTGCCTACGATATGAAAACGGACAAATTCGAAGACCTCGCCAAGGCCCCCCGCGGCGAAGGCATCCTCACGACGAATATGGATACCCGCAGAGGCCGGCTCTATGGAATCACCTGGCCCAGCGGACATTTCCTCCGCTATGACCTCGCTGCCAAAGAGCTCAAAGACCTGGGGCCCATCTCCAGAGAGGGCGAAAACGGCAAGGGTTATGACTACCGAACGCTCTGCCGCGCAATCGCAGTTGACCCGAGAGACGGCTCAGTCTACTTCACTGTAGGCGACGGCGATATCCTTCGCTACAAGTACGATTCCGATTC
>JAFGTU010000304.1 GCA_016933985.1 Sedimentisphaerales bacterium
GATCAGCAGAACTACCCCGAGAATAACGTAAGAAACGCCGCCCAGCTTATCCCGAACAGGCGCGGCTGTTTCCTCAATCTTCGCCTCGCCCGCCAAGCCGCCCAGCATTACTGCAATAGCCGCGCTGGCGGCCATCGCAGCTAATATCCCGGCCCACCTCGCCGACCACGATGCCTGACTTGTGGCGGTATGATACCTGTCCAAAACATAGTTGCTCAACAGCATCGCCGCTATCCCGCCGAGCAGCGAAGCCCAAAGGATCGCCTGCTTCGCACTCTCGGCCATTGGAACCTTAAGGCAAACGATGAGCAGCCCTGCCACAGCGAGGGCCCCGGCAAATGCCACAGCCCCCTCGAACCTGCCCCCAACAGCCAATCCCTGCTCCGGCCGCTGCGCATCGCCAATGTCGCTGCGACCCTTCACTATACTCAAAATGATAGCAACAACGGGCACCAGCGCCACAACCGTCAGCCCCACGCAATTCGGCAGTATCCACTCCCCTTCGGGCGTCCGGAGGAAGCCCGCCTTGATATCGTCAAAAAGCTGCCAGAAGAAAAGGGTCCCGAGCACTACCGGAATCACCATGCGGATTAGATAATCCCACCATTTGCCTAATTTCCAGTCGCTTCGGCTGTTGGCATGACGCCGCAAAGTCCCAATCCGCCACAGCCAGCCCAGGACTACACACTCCAGCAGCCCCAGAAACGTTATCCCCCACGTCCCGTTGACGAATCCGTCGATAGTGCCCAGCCAGTTGAACCCCCCCTCGGTCACATAAACCAGCCCCAGCAGAAATCCGACAATCGTCAGCCCAACCAGGACCCTGCCCCTGCTCCACGCGGTCTTATCGACGATGCTCGCCACGATTGCCTCGGTCATGGAAAACGCCGAGTCTATCCCCAGCGTAATAAGTGCGAAGAAGAAGATGAAGCTGAACCACGCCGAATACGGCAATTGCGCCAGTGCATAAGGGAATGCGACAAAAGCCAGCGAGGGACCGGCGTCCGCTACCTCTTCAACCCTAATCGCATGGCCAGCCTGCTGAGTCACGAAAGCCATTCCGCCCAAAGTCGCAAAAACCGCAAGCCCCGCCACGAAACTCGTGCCGAAATCCGCTATGCTGATAATGCCCGCGTTGTTATTGAGATCACTTTTCCTGTGAAGAAAGCTCGCGTATGTTATCATTATCCCGTAAGCCAGGCTAAGCGAGAAGAAAACCTGCCCGAAGGCATATCGCCACGTTATCGGCTTGGCCAGCTCCGACCACACGGGATCAAGGTAATACGCCAGCCCCTGCATGCTGCCTTCAAGAGTCAGCCCACGAATCGTCAAGATCAGCAGCATCAGCCACGGCAACGGGACCGTCAGCCACACGATTTTGCCGACCAGCTTCACACCCCTGAATATGCAAAAGTACATCGCCGCCCAGGTTACCGCCAGCGGCACGACAATATTCCATCGAATCGATCCCAGGCAAAAACGCGCGTCCGCAATATCGACCTTGCCCAGATATGTATCATTGAAGAAGCGCTTGGCGTTCGCGACGCCTGCTATACCTTCACCCGCCCACGGCAAATTCCCTCCGGTAAGAATCCCCTTGATACTGAACCACAAGAAACTGAAACAATACGCCAGAATCACCGGATAATACGTCACTATCACGAAAGCAAGCACGATCCCCCACCACCCCACCATCTCAAACCGCTTATGCCCCCGCTTAAAGGCGTCCGGGGCCGCACGCTGCGTATAGTGGCCGATACTGAACTCCAGGATCATGATCGGGATGCCGACCACGATCAGCGCAAGGATGTAAGGAATCAGGAACGCCCCGCCGCCGTAACTGTACAGCTTATAGGGAAATCCCCAGAGATTCCCCAGACCCACCGCCGAACCGATCGCCGCCAAGATGAATCCGCCGCGTGTCCCCCAGCTCTCTCTTTGCTCTTCGAGAAGTTCAGCCATAGGTGCCTGTCTGACCCTTTCTCAGCTTGCTATTTTCAACTAAGTATCACTCAACTATCAGCCAACTCGGGCTCGCCGATTTCATCAGCAGCGATCTGCTCGACATCCTGAATCCTCTGGGCCGCCGCGGCCTCGGCGATCTTTCCGCCGATGCCCAGCACTTTCAGCGTCTCCCCCTCGACTATGGTCCTTATCTTGTCTCTCGGAACCGTGGGCAGATTCGTATCGGCAAGCAGCTTATTAAATCCAAGCAGCGTCTCGATGCACTGCTGCGCCCTGCCCAGAGGAAAGCCGCTGCCGAAAAGCAGCTTGGCCATGACCCCTCGTTCGTTCGCCGCAACAACGGTATTATACACCTGCCACACGCTGCTCGGCCTGACCGTCAAATCCGCATAGACGTTGGCATGTTTGGCAACGAGTGCGAAAGTCTGCTCCATAAAGGGTACCCCCATCCCCCCGACAATCATCTTCAACTCCGGAAAAGACCTCGCAACCTCATCTAAAAGGTACGGCTGAGCGTATTCGAGGATCGCTTCGCGGGACGAAACCGCCTCCCAGTTGTGAAAAAAGACGGGCATCCCCAGCTCCGCAGCCGATTCATAAAACCGCATCGCCCTGCTGTGAGTCGGATGAAAACCGCTCGCAGAGCAATACAGCACCGCCCCTTCGAGCCCCAGCTTTTCCTGGATAGGCCGGACATTAGCCAGGCCTACCTTATCGTTCGGCGGATCCACAACGGCAAAGCCAACCATCTTGGCCTTATGCTTCTCGACGTATTCGGCCAGATTCTCATTCACCTCCTCGCTCGGCCCGCCGCCCCTGCCCAGAACAAAACACACATCCACAGTCTCCGCCGCAGCCAAATGCTCCGAAACATCCACATCATTAACCGAAAAGTCTATATGCGTATGACAGTCAACTATCATCCCATTTACCCTCGATTACAACGCCCTTGGCCGTTGCCGATAAAGCAAAGCAATCGCCTTCTTGTCCATACCTAATCACGCGCCGCCGACAGGCGCCAAAACCGCACCAGTCATTCGCTTATGCTAAATAATCAATAGTAAATAGTCAATAATAAATCACCCCGCACCCGTCAAGAATAAATATCCCGGCAACACAACTGCACAAAAAAGGCAAGATGAGCTAACCTTTCGCTCTTGTCATTCCGGGCTTGACCCGGAACTCAGTGAATATCAGACTCCATACCATCTTCAACTGAGCCTCGCCATTCTGCGGACTTGATTCCTTCGATATTTACAGGAATCGCCGTTTCTGCCAAAAAAATTCGGCACTTCCCGGACTTTCCCCTTGACTTTTAACGGCACAACCAGTACAGTAGAGTATGCTCACGGACGAGCGGGTGAGAAGGCGGACCTTCCCACCATAAGGCACGGCTACTGCTAAGAAATATGTGTCCATCAGAACAGGAGGAGTGGTTACGAAGTCATTCAACGAGCACGCATTGTTGGTCCTGCCGTTACTGGCTCTGCTGGGTTCAAGGAATTGCATCGCGTACATTCGACAAGATGACTGTTCCACAGACGGCATGGGGCGGTTTCAATACATAGTAACGGCGAGTTGGCCCTATCTTGACGCTTTTATGATACCTGCCGGTTCGAGTCGGGGCGTGTATGACGCGTCTGTGACACTCGATTGGGCTTTCGAGATTGAGGTTGACCGGACCCTGTTTTCGGCAACTGCCGAGAGTGGCTATATCCCGTATACAGAGCAAGCAACATTCGCATTGCACTCCACCCAAGTAGAAGTTGATCTGATAGTGGGCTGGTTTACTGACTCCCCAAACGGCAGACCATGGCGCGGGATTCTTCTGGTGCCTGCACCCGAACCGGCCACGCTCCTACTGCTCGGCCTCGGTGCGGTGATGGTTAGGAAGAGACGCGGGGCATAAGCTGCCCTCGCAGCATCCCGCACTATCTCGTTCTTCTTCGCGGCCTTCTCGGCTTGGGCGTTTTATACGTTGCCTGCGCCCACAGTTCTCGCCAGGTTTGTATGTAGTCGGAGATCCAGGCCGCAATCAGCGTGACTACTCCCAAGATAATCACGTGCTCCAGCAACGCCGACGCCTCCACCTCGGATTTGGGCCATATCACCACGAGCGGGACAACAATCATCGAGTAGCCGGCACAATACAGAAAGCTGCCCATCCCGCGCCACCTGTCCAGCCCTCTCTGGACGCTCCTGGTCTCGGGGTCATCGGATATCCGCCGTCGCAACCGGCCCACAGACAGTTCGAGAAGCAGCCTGTCCATTCCCTCCTTTGCAAGCTTTCGCTGCTCGTTTGTTACCCACGGGTGCTTATCCCTGATTATGTGCAGATGCACTATCAGCGGGCGCCAGAACATACGGGCCAGGACACAGACATGCAGCGAATATATCAAGACCCCGCAGACCACGGCCCCCGCCGCCGCCACCCAGATTGAATAGCACGCCGTTTCCTCAGTCGCCACCATCCAGACAAACAATGTGAGAAAACCAACCACGACACACCGCAGCAAGACCCCTATACGGTCAAATGCCCGCCCGATTGTCCCTGTCTCGCCATTCGTCCCTGCGACCATAATTGCATCCCTTTCAATGAATCCACCATTACAGCGTCCACCCTTGACTCCAGTCTCAGGATTATAGTCCTTGCGCGACGAGTCTCAACACCTATTCGGCAATTCGCAACACGAATCCACAAGGCCCGATAATACGTATAGAATGCCGCCTTTGAGGCTAATGGACGCCGGGGCACGGACCGCAATTTTCTTTTCTCGCCCCCACCTTTGATTTGGCACATTCGTTCTTGACGTTCTCGATGCGCAGAAGTACTATTATCGTCGGTTCGATACCAATGCCCAGAAAAGAAGAAAAGGAGAACGGACAGAACCTATCGACGCCAAGCATCAAGAATCGAGCCGATTTTTTTGATTATTTCGCGGACTCTTGCGTCTTTATGCAATGAGCTCTGCAGATTTGCAGAAACCTTATTCTATGCGTAGAACGGAGCAGTATTATGGATTGCCCGGTTTGTAAGAACGCTATGATAACCCTTGAACTGCAGGAAGTGGAAATCGACTACTGCACGGACTGCGGCGGAATATGGCTCGACGCCGGCGAGCTCGAGGAGCTGCTCGGCCGAGCCGGCAAGGCCGCACAACTGCTCGCTTCATTCAAAGCCGAGCCGGCCTGCACCGAGAGACTACGCAAGTGTCCTATCTGCGACAAAAAAATGCAGAAAATCATTGTCGGACAATCCCAGCCGACCCTCTTGATAGATAAATGCGCCAAGGGCGACGGCCTATGGTTCGACAACGGAGAGCTCAACAACATCTTCGACCGAGCGCAGTTGGACCAGCATAATAAAATCCAGGACCTCCTCGCCGATATGTTCGGCTACGATAAGAAGGATATGGCATAAGGAGCCAACTGTGAGGGGATTCTTGCAGGCAACAACAGCGGCGATATTAGTCGTAGCGGCGTCCTGCCTCGGTCAAAGGCTCCGGGCCGCGATGCCCCCGGACTATTCGATCCCCGTTATCGACCTGGCCAACGACACGGCTCGGCAGGTGATAATCGACAAAGAGCCGGGCCAATACCTCGGCCACCCCACCACCGTTCTGCTCGAAGACAACAAGACGATGATAGCGGTCTA
>JAFGTU010000305.1 GCA_016933985.1 Sedimentisphaerales bacterium
CTGGTCAACGGCTCGACCGGCATCGCCGTCGGCATGGCCACCAATATCGCTCCGCACAACGTCAAGGAGATATGCGACGCGCTGTTAGTGGTGATTGAGGATCCCAACTGCGGATTCAAGGATATTATGAAGGTCCTGCCCGGCCCGGATTTCCCCACCGGCGGCATCATCTGCGGCAAGAAGGGGATCATCGACGCCTATACCACCGGCAAGGGACATTTGACGGTGCGGGCGAAGACGGCTATCGATACGGACAAGAAGGGCAGAGAGAGGATAATCGTCACCGAGATACCGTATATGGTGGTCAAGACGACGATCGTCTCGAAGATAGCCGAGTGCGTCCAGAACGACACTATCGCCGAGATATCGGATGTCAGGGATGAATCGGACCGCAAGGGCCTGCGCATAGTCGTCGAGCTGAAGAGGGACGCTGATGCCGAGGTCGCTCTCAACAAGCTCTACCGCTACACGCCGCTGCAGACGACCTTCGCAATCGCAAACATCGCTCTCGTGAACAATCGGCCCGAGACCCTCAACATGAAGGAGATGCTCAACTGCTTCATTGAGCATCGCAAGGTAGTGATTCGCAGGCGGAGCCGATTCCTGCTCAAAAGGTGCAGGAACCGGGCGCATATCCTCGAAGGTCTGATCCTGGCCGTAAGCGATATCGACGAGATTATCGACCTGATAAAGAGCTCTCCCGATGCGCCGACAGCCAAGCTGAACCTGATGAAAAAGCCCTTGAAGCTGGCCGAGTCCGCAACCCTCAAGAAGATTCTCCCCGAGGCATTTATCAAGGAGAAGAAGCAGGGCGAGCACTTCCTGACGGGTCCGCAGGCCGACGCGATTCTGACGATGCAGCTCCAAAGGCTGACGGGCCTCGAAATGGAAAAGCTCGCCAAGGAGTACGCCGACCTTACCGAGCAGATAGAGGGCTACGAGGCGATACTGGCCAACGAGACCGTACTAATGGATATCATTCGCGAGGACATCCACGAAATAGGCGAGAAGTTCGGCGACAAGAGGCGGACTGCGATAACAGGGGCGGCGGAAATCCTCGATGCCGAGGACCTCATCGCCGACGAAGAGGTCATAGTCACGGTCAGCCACAGCGGCTACGTCAAGCGGATGCCAATCGATACGTATCGAAAGCAGGGAAGAGGCGGACGAGGAATTATCGGCTCCGATACCAAGGAGGGCGACTTCATCAAGCACCTCTTTGTCGCTTCGACGCACGATTATCTCCTGATCTTCACCAATCGAGGCAAGTGCTACTGGCTTAAGGTCTATGATGTCCCCAGCATGTCCAGGCAGAGCAAGGGCAGGAACATCGTGAACCTGCTCAGCCTGCAGAATCAGCAGATCGCCTCGATCATCAATGTCAGCACCTTCGAGCCTGAAGACGAAGAGCATGAATTGCAGCTCATCATGGCGACCAGCAAAGGCATCGTCAAAAAGACGCGCCTCTCGGCTTACGGCAACCCGAGGGCGACCGGAGTAATAGCTATTAATCTCGACCCGAACGACGACCTGATTGCCGTCGATCTGACGACGGGCAGCAACCACATAGTCCTGGGCACGCGCGACGGAATGACAATACGCTTCGAGGAGGCCCAGGTCCGTTCGATGGGGCGGGTCTCGCGGGGCGTTCGAGGCATCAAGCTTAGGCCCGGCGACAGCGTCGTGGGAATGGTTATCGCCGAGGAGAAGGCGGCGCTGTTCACCGTTTGCGAGAACGGCTACGGAAAGAGGACCGGCCTGGACAGCTATCGGCCTCAGAGCAGAGGCGGGCTGGGGCTAAAGAATATTAAGACCACGGCCAGGAACGGCAAGGTCGTCGCTCTCAAGGCCGTCCAGAACAAAGACGACCTGATGATGATAACGGCCAAGGGAATGATTATCCGCACCGGACTCGACGAAATCCGATCGATCGGAAGAAACACTCAAGGGGTTCGCCTCATCAACCTCAAGCCCGACGATAAGCTCGTCGCCGCAGAGAAGATAGCACCCGAAGAGCCCGCCGACGACGATGAAAATAACAGCGCCGAGAAGGAGACTGAGACCTAAACTTGAACCGACCGTTTTGGGGTCAGCTTTCGATGCAACTACTCTTTTCGCAACAGGGTAAGAGTAACTGTCATTCCTGCGAAAGGCCTGCCTTGAGCAAAGCCGAATGAGCAGGAATCCAAATCTATGAAAAACAGTGTTAATCTGTGTAAATCCGTGTCAAATAAACACAATAGGTCGATTTAAGTACGATATTAGGGAAATGCCGCAAAGCAAAGCCAAATCGAAGAGCGAGCACGCCCTGATATACGTACTCAGCGGCAAAGATGAGGCGCTCGTCGTCGCAGAGGCCCGCAAGCTGCTGGATGAGCTGATTGCCCCGGAGCAGAGAGTCACCGGTCTTCTCGATGTGGAGGGCCCGGGTGTCTCGCCGGCGGATGTGCTCGACGAATTGCGGACACTGCCTTTCCTGGCAGAGAGGAGAGTTGTACTGGTGAGAAAGGCCGACGAATTCATTTCGAAGGACGACAATCGCCGGATTCTTGAGCGGTATTTCGACGCCCCCTGTTCGACCGGGATACTTGTTCTGCTGGTCCGAAGCTGGCCGTCGAATACCAAGCTCGCCCGCAAGCTCAAGCATGCAGGCGTGCTGATCAGCATCACCGAGCCTAAGGCATACGAATTGCCTCGGCGTATGATCGAGTATGCCGCCCAGGCCCACCGAATGAAGCTCGATAGCCAGGCCGCTGGATTGCTGATAGATTTGACCGGCAACGACCTGCCGAGGCTATACGGCGAAATCGACAAGCTGGCGCTGTTCGCGCAGGGTGCGGAAACAATCACGTCTGAGCATATTGCCGGTCTGATAGGGCACAGCAGGATATTCGGCGCCTTTGAAGTAATCGATGCCATCATCACGGGCAGTCCGGCCGCCGCCCTCGATCGCCTGCGCCGGATGTTTGCCGACGATAGCAGCAGCGAATATACGGTCGTGGGCGCATTCGCCTTTCATCTCCGCAGAATGTTCCAGGCCAAAGTCCTCCTCGACAAAGGCGCGCCCATCAAGCAAATCGCAGACTCCCTGCGGATATGGTCGAACAGGGACGGGTTCTTCACGCAGGTTAGCCGGATGTCCGTAAGGCAAATCGGCCGGTGCCTAAAACGCCTTGGCCGGACCGACTACGCCATAAAGACCGGCAGAACCACGGCCCCCGTCGCAATGGAGCAATTAGTCCTCGAATTGGCCGCGGTTGCACAATGATTTTTCGCGGCGCATGACAGCGCGTACAGACGGGGAGGGATCAAGAAGAATTGAGCAGCACGTTGGGAATAACTGCTTGGGCTGGCTTGAAACCAGTCAGATACAGGTTTGGGACGGCCGAAAATGATCTCAAAAAATGTCGGTTTGGGTTCGCAGGTACCTAAAAATCAGGTTTTTCGTTGGCTCTATCATAAAAAAGCGAGCAGCTTTTGATTTAACTTACGTTGTTGTGACGCATATAGTTACGCATTTTTCCGCCTGAATACCGGTCGGTCTGAGTACAATTCTGCATTTTTTGGGAAACATATTGTTCCAAAACCTCGTTCTGGCGGGTATTATACTGGCTTTATTGTAGGTTTTGTGCTACAATAGGCAGTATGTTAAGTGAAGCTCTGGAGTTAGCGAGATGGGCTGTA
>JAFGTU010000306.1 GCA_016933985.1 Sedimentisphaerales bacterium
CGACGATACAAGCGATACGGGCATCGCCGCGCTTTACGCCGGCAGTGCGGCGGACCTGGCGACGGTGCATTTCAGCCGGGATACGGGCACGATTGAAAGCGGCTGGCTGCCGGTGCGCGATTGTTACCGCGCCGGGAACCTGCCCGGCGTCCCGCCGGTGAGCAGCAACGAGCCGATTGGGCCGGGCTCATCGGTAAGCTCGGAGAGCGACCCTATAAAGCTCTGCTCGGCTGCCGTATTTGCCTACATCGCAAATCTGCCCGCTTATGTATATCACTCGCGCGCCGGAGTGTATGGTTACGCAAAGTGCTGTCCGCCTTCGGGCGGCGAAGACCGATTTGAGGACACGCCGGGCATCAATGCCTATCGACATATCCGCAAGCTGCTTCCGGGCGACCTGGCCGGCTGGGTCCGAAACGACGGCCTCGAACCAAGCGCTCCTTTCACCGTATTCTGCAACGGCCAGGCCGACCGATACTGGCCCGATGTGAGCAATTCAACCGACGGCTGTCTCCGCAATATCGGCAGCGTCAAAGGCGGCCGGTTCGTGTGTTTCCCGATGGGAATACGGGCCGGCGGCGTCACGCTCCAAGCGCGGCGAGCCGTGCGATTCCAGATCTTCAATCCCTTGACGGGCGAGACCGTCTTAGGCGCCACGTTGGATGGCGGAAACCAGGTTACGCTGCCGCCGGGACCGGGCGCCTGGATTCTCAAGGGCAGCCTTCTCGACGTAAGCACGTCGCCTGCACCTTATTCTATGGTCCAACACAAGAAGTTTTCAGACCCTTATAACAATCTCTTTTCAGGAGACACACGATGAAAACAAGAAATTTACACCCCATTGTCCTGCTGATTTCAGTCATTTTTCTCGCAGCGGCGCGGCCGGAAGCCTCGAAAAGCCCCCTTGCCAGTGAGCGGGCCGCCGCCGACCAGCCGGCCAAGCAGCGGCAGCTCCGCATCATCGCCTTCGGCGCCCACCCGGATGACTGCGAAATAAAGGCAGGCGGCGTTGCGGCAATGTGGGCCGCCCAAGGCCACAAGGTCAAATTCGTCTCGACCACCAACGGCGACATAGGCCACTGGAAGGAAGCCGGAGGCCCCCTCGCCCAGCGGCGTAAAGCCGAGGTCGAAAAGGCCGCCAAAATACTCGGAATTGAAACCGAGGTCCTCGATATCCACGATGGCGAGCTGATGCCCACCCTCGAAAACCGAAAGACCATAGTGAGGCTTATAAGGCAGTGGAAGGCCGACATCGTCCTTACGCACCGTCCCAACGACTACCACCCCGACCACCGCTACACCGGCATCCTCGTCCAGGATGCCGCCTTTATGGTGATCTGCCCGTTCTTTTGCCCGGATGTGCCCCACCTCAAGACCAACCCGGTTTTCATGTACTTCCCCGACCGGTTCCAGAAGCCCAATCCCTTCGAGCCGGACGTGATAGTCTCTATCGACGAGGTGATAGACAAAAAGCTCGAAGCCCTCGTCCAGCTCGAATCGCAATTCGTCGAGGGCTGTGTATCAGGCAATGAAAGCATGATTCCCAAAAACGAATCCGAGCGAGCCGCCGCTCACCAAAGGGTCCGCGACAGCTTCCGGCGCCGCTTCGCCGCCACCGCCGATGAGTTTCGCAAAGAGCTGATCGAGACCTACGGCGACGAGCAAGGCAAGAAGGTCCGCACCGCCGAGGCATTCGAGCTATGCGAATACGGCCGACAACCGTCACACGAAGAATTGAAAAATCTGTTCCCTATTGGCGAACGCAAAAACTGATGCTCTCAGAGCTGGGCTTTATGATAGATCCCCAAAGTTGAAATGGCACAAAAAAAATAGAGATGCGAGAATAAACAAGGACAACCAACTGAACCCGATAATAGGCGGCTTCAATTAGCGGGAGGGCTGCTTATGGATAATCGTGGCGATAAGAACATAGAGAAGAAAGAAGTCATCAAGAGACGCATGGCAATCGTATATACGTTACTCGGCCTTACGGCTGCACCGGTAGTCTTCATCTTGGCCTTGCGACCTATTGCCTACCTTTTGTCGTGGTCACCGGAGAACGAGGTTAGTAACTCGTCTGTGATATAACCGTTAGATGAAAACTTGGACGATACAAAAGCTGCTCAACTGGATCACGGCCTACTTCACGAAGAAGGGCATCGACGCTCCGCGTCTAAGCGCAGAGCTGCTGCTCAGTCACGTCCTTTCCCTAAAGCGGATCGAGTTATATACACAATTCGATAAACCTGTCGGTCAGCAGGAGCTTCACATCTTGCACGCCCTGGTAAAGCGGGCCGGCCAGGATGAACCTGTCGCATATCTCACCGGCAAGACGGAATTCTACTCCATCGAGCTTGCCATAACGCCCGATTGCATGATCCCCCGCCCGGAGACCGAGCTGCTTGTCGAAAGGGCCATAGAATTCCTGCGGGCCCGCGCTGCAGAAGGGCCGGGAATCGGCGACGCCCTCGAATCAGGGCGACTCAGCGCCGACACCAACGCACCGGCTCAATTAGTCTGCGACCTATGCACTGGCAGCGGGTGCATCGCCGTTGCAATCGCAAAAAATTTTCCCGGCGCAAGGATCATCGCAACGGATATCTCGGACGCCGCCCTGAGCGTCGCCGCGGCCAACGTCGAAAAGCATCATCTCAAAGAGCGAATCACCTTGCTTTGCGGCGACCTGTTCGAACCTCTCGTTCCGCAATTGGACACGTCGAAATTCGACCTGATTGTCTGCAACCCGCCCTACGTAAGCGATCCGGAGTTCGAAGCCCTCGAGCGAAACGTTAAGGATTACGAGCCTAAGGTTGCCCTGTTCGCAGGGGGCGACGGCCTGGATATATACCGCCGGATTGTCGAAAAAGCCGATCTTTTCCTCAAGCCCGACGCCGCAATGATGCTGGAAATCGGCTACGCCCAGGGCCCCGCGCTCAGAGACCTGCTCGAACGGACCAACGCCTTTGGGAAGATCAATATCGAAAAAGACGTCCACAACAACGACCGAATTGTAACTGCCATCAAGACTCTATCCTGAAATCCATCCTACTATACCTTGCCCTGAATTGCAGAACCGGAACAGGAAAGAGTAGTCTGCGGCCCTTCAAAAAGAATTTTTGCGCGATTCTCAAGAAAAACTGTGTCAATTGCGCCGAACATAACTTAAGGCTGCTACAATAGTTACAGAAAACAACGAGCCGGAAAACGCAGCCTGATGCTGCGAAATCAAAAAAAACGTTGAATCTACCCTCACCTCAAGCCATAATAACCACAAGTTAAGAACGTTGCACCAAACAAGGATTGTTAATGCTTATGCCTAAGGAGGAGCAGATGGGCAAGTGCAAAGTCTTTCTCGCGGCGATCGTTGTTGTATTATTCAACAGTATGGCCCATGGTGAGCTCGTCAGTTTTGTTACTGATGAAGTATCATCCTGGTCCCCTTCCGGCGCTGTTATTTCGCTGGGGCTTCCTTCGGTTCGGCCGACTGATGTTACAATACAAGCCGAATCCCATTCGACTTTCACTATCACTTCAACCGTCACAAACGAGACATCCGTCACCTGGATCGGCTATGAAGTTACTCTTGACCCAACCGAAGCAGCCACGTTTGTTCCGGGATGGGCCGGAAGCACCAGATTCCTGACAGTAAACCAAATCGACGATTGGACCATCCGATTCTTGGCCCCGAATGATGTCCCGCCGGGCGAGCTCGTTACGCTTCAATTCAAAATTGACATACCGGACGACGGACCATATACATTCTCGCTGACTCAGCACCCCATCCCGGAGCCGGCTACCGTTGCCTTGCTCGGCCTCGGCGGCCTGGCCCTGGTCATGGCAAGGAAGCACGACTGAACCCTCATTCATCGTAGCCGCTGCGCCAAGAGTGCGGAGTAGTTGTGCCCCGAAGAGCCTTGTGGTTGCCCGGCGGTTTTGTGCGTTGTCACCAAATAGTCGGGCCTAATACGATATCAGCGTGGCGATCTTATATCCGGCGAGCTTGTCGCGGCCCGCCAGTTCGCGAAGCTCGACGAGAAATGCTATCCCCGCCACCCGCCCTCCTATCTTTTTGATAAGCTCGCAAGCCGCCGCCATTGTCCCTCCGGTCGCAAGCAAATCGTCAACCATCAGCACCTTCGCTCCGTTGCGCACCGCGTCACGGTGCACCTCCAGCGTATCAGTCCCATACTCTAAATCGTAGCTGACGGTTTCGGTCTTGAACGGCAGCTTGCCGGCCTTGCGTATCGGCACAAATCCCGCGCCGAGCTTCTCGGCAACCGCAGAGCCGAAGATAAAGCCCCTCGCCTCAACCGCAGCGACATAGTCGACGCCGGCATCGGCGAAATCCGCCGCTAGTCTTTCTATCGCCGCGGCAAATGCCTTCGCATCACCAAGCAGCGGTGTTATATCGCGAAACAGAACTGCCTCCTTGGGCCAATCAGGTATGCTGCGAATGTAATCTTTCAGTTCAATCCCATTACTCGCCATTTCTCATCCTTTCCCGGTATCTGCCAAAATAACTGCGGCCAAAGAATGCGCCGCTTGCCTATTTCAACCGCGATAGTCACGTATCGGCCGCAAAAAGGCAAAAGAAAATCGAGCGAGAATTTTCAAAAGACTTGTTTTTGTGTTGTTGAGATGGCGTCGTTATGCTTTGCCTTAATGCAAAGCGTTTTTGGGGAGGAAGAATTGGCCTGGGCCTGTTCCGTCAGGATATGGGTCGCCGGTTTCCGGCCACAAAATTACCCGCATAGCGGCCGTATCGGATGAGGAGTAGCTTTCGACGTGGCCGTCAACATAGCCGGCGTTCAATTTGATTTCGGGTTTCGCTGAGGCTGTCCCGGCCCAGTATCCGGAAAAGTGCATCGTGTCCTTCAGCAGGCGGGCGCCCTTGAACTTCTCGCAGCTTCCGTAGGCTTGCGGACTCTCATAGTAATCGTAGCCGAAGTAGTCGCTGACGAGCAGCCGGCTCCGGCCTCGACCTCCTGCATCCGTCCGCGGTCCCACGAAGAAGCGGGCCGTGTATTTGTCGAGAGAACCTATATAGTTCCAATAGAAGCAATACGTTCCGCTGAGCGGATCGGTCGGCAGCGGCGTATCGGGATTGTCCCAGGCATCGCCGGCGGCCCAGGCTTCTTCGAGATACTTGAATTTCTTCAGCGCGCCGGGGCAATATACGACCTCTCCCTTATCGATGTACGCTCGTAAATACGCGCTCATCGAGCGGTTCAACCGAGGACTTCGGGTGTTATAGCCGACCAGCTTGGTAGGCTCCTGCCAATTCCAATACTCGCCCGCTCCAATCGTTGCGACGGATTCGGGGAATCGACCGTCGTTATCGGCCGCGAATAAATTCACCGCATGGACAATCGATCGCTGATTGCTGATGCCAAGGACCCGCCTGGCCTGCCATCGCACTTTATTGACCGCAGGGGCAAGTATTCCCGTCAGGAGCGCAATTATCGAGATCACGACCAGCAGTTCGATGAGGGTAAACCCCCTGCGCTGGCGTTCGCCCCCGGCAAGAATATACATCTTTCAGACTATAGGCCATTCCTCCCTTCCCGGATTCAAGTCGGCCTAACACAATTTCCTATCCGGTGACACCTATTATATTTACATCACGCTCCACTGTCAACAATAATTCCTACCTACGGGCTGAGAAACTCTATCTTCCTCCTGACGATGTCATCGTACAAAGCGTGGTGGACCAGCCGGATTCATTGGCGTTGGGCGATTTATCCCGCGTTTTTATGCGATAACAGTACTCAGTGGACGAGGCAAGAGACGAATCGGTCCAATTGGCGGGGTCCTGCCAGCCGCTGGTATGGCCTCCGATAGTCATGTTCTCGAAGTAGTATTCTACACCGTTGTCGTCCGTTGCGGCGGTTGCAGCCATTAGAATCGATGTCAAGGACGTTGCATAGGGTTCAATATCCCAGGTCGCAGGGTCAGGCTCCGGCGGGGTTCTATCGACAGGCGGCGTGCCCGGAGGAGCGGCCCACGGCAACTCCATCAGCCACTCATCGCACAAGCTCGCCAAATCCTTGAAGTCCGTCCTGCCGTCCTTGTTCTTATCGTGGGCCAGGGGCCACTCGCTCATGCTCGCGTAGGGTGTGCCTGCATAAGCTCCCATATTAATTCGCCCGCCGTTGGGCATCCGCTCGCCGGATGGATCTTCGGCAGGATCGCCGGCGTCAATGCAGGGACTCGTCTCATCGTCAAATGCCCACAACCCGTAGGCCGGAACATACCGCCCGAAGTCGCTGAGCAAATGATAATCACCACCGAAATCCGCAAACATCGGATAAATACTGATGTTGCCATTGCCTGCACTTGCGGTCTCGACGCAACTGTACCGTGCCTCGCAGCCAAATAAATCTCCGTATTCGTTGTTCCAGAGGATGCAGTTGGTTATATCGGGGTCGGAGGCTTCGTAAGCTGCGATGCCGAAATCGTTGTCTATGATGGTGAGGTTCTTTAGCGTGGGGCTGCTCTCGTTGTTGCAGGCAATTGCAGTCATACTCTGCCTGATGACGAAATTGCTAAGTACGCTGCCCGGCCCCTCGCCCGCAATGAAGCTAACCGCATCCTGCCAGGGCGCCTCGATAACAGCTGGGTAGTCGGCGTTCTTGACCGTTATGGCCTTGCCGTAAAAGAAGATCTGCTCGACATACACGCCCGGCCAGACAAGGACAATATTCCCATCCTCAGCCGTATCGACCCCCTTTTGAATAGTCTTAAAAGCGGTGCCGTGACTCAGCCCATTGTTCAAGTCGTCACCGCCGACCGCATCGACGTGCCAGGAAGTATTTGATTGAACCCAGAAACTCCAAATATCACCTATGACCGTGCTACTGGTGAACGGGGATATGCTGAGTCTTAGGACGGTATCAATCCGCCAGTAATACTCGATGCCCGGCACTAGAGGCCCGGCAGTAGTATGAGTTGTGTTTGGCTCATTGGCATTGGGAGTAGTAGATGTGCTCACATCAGCAAACACAGTGCCGTAGTATACATCATAGCTCACGTCGTAACCTTCCGTATCAACATCACCGAGACTCCAGCAAAAAGTGAGATTTGGAGCTGCCAGAACATCGTGAGCGTCATCTTCTGGGCTGGGGCCCCACGCCTCTTTAGGCATAACAGTAAAATTCCAGATGTCGCCCATCCACACATCGGGCCTACCGGGACCGGCCCAGTCGAAGGCATCGATACACCAATAGTAAGTCCTACCTGCAATAAGAGGCGCCCTTGCAAACTCCGGAATGCCGGGATCGTCATAACCAACGACAAAAGCATCGGGATCGATGGCGGGCCAGGGCGGGACGCTGCCCAGACAATAACTCGGATCGCGATCTATGACATCCTGTATGTCGTCGCTGAAATATGCCATGTGCATAAGCCAGTCGGCGGCCGGTGTGTAGTCAAGTAGCATATACACGTTATCATCAAGGTGTTCCGGGGCTATCGTTTCGCCGTTGGCCGGGTTGGGGTTAGTGGCGGTATAGTCCGTGGAAGCGAATGAGCAGTTAGTTGGCAATATGAGAGTATGCAGTATTAGAGTAAAACCAAGTCCCAACGACAGGGTCATCTTAGCCGCAAGGATAGAACTAACCAGCATCGTCACCGCCTCCATAATCTCACTTCTTTCCCTCTTCATTTTCTTCTCCTTACACAAGGCTTTCGAGTACATTCACGGGAGTTGCGCCAAGTTTCTCCACCGCTGCCCGTGCTGTCGAATTTCCGCCAGCGAAATCAGTAGGCGCAGGCCGGGTCGTATGGATTTCCACAGGCGCACCACTGCTCGGCAAGTGCCGCCAATGTTTGGAAATTTGGTTCGACGTGCCAGTTCAAACTGAGGACATTGAAATCGCGGAAATTGACGTAGCAGTCTTCGTCCAGATCACCGGTCAAGGTCTCCGGGCATTGAAAAATAGTAAACGGGTCATCCGTGGTGTCTCTGATGACGACCACTCCGGTATCGTACATAAAGGGGATCGCATCTTCGATACGAAGCAGGCATTGGTTTGAGTCAACTGCCGGCGCTATCCAGTCAAACGAACAAGTACCGGAGACCTCATTGGGCTCCATCTGCAGCCAGCTCTCGCCGTTGTCAGTTGAATACTCGAGCTTATAACGGCTGGAGCAGCAGGATGGGACGTCTGTCCATTCTATCGTGTAGGTCGAACCGGCAATCAGGGCGTTCTGGTTCATAGGCAGGAGTTCCAAGGGGCGCCCAGGGCAATCAGGCGGAACGTTTCTCTGACCGAACCATGTCTCCAGGATATTGCCATCGCAATCGTCCACATCGAAATCGCGATCAAAGTCCACACAGGGATTGTACGCGAAGTCCGGATAGACCACCGGCCACTCACGCGCCGACTTCCATGCAGCCTGGAATATCAGAACGTCCGTAGCGTAAACCCTGTACCTTCCCATTGACTCGGCCTGACAGTCGGCGTCGCCGTGGCATTGGTACGGGCAGTCCCAGCAGTCGAACCATATATCCGGTCTGGGACCCGGCAGAACCGGACAGATGTCAGCCGAGACTGACATGGCGGCTAATGCAAGGATTAGTCCGAATGCGAGGTCGGGCACCGGTTTTGGGATCAGTTTCATCTTCATTGTTTCTACCTCCAACAAATTCCATTTCTTTCCTTGTATAGTTTAATCATATCATATTGGGCGGGATTAACGAGAAAACCCCTTTTTCTTGCCCGCGAAGACCTCATTTTTGGGACAATTAACAGGCTTGGCGGAGCTGTTGCCTGTTCGACTACCAGTGAGTTTTCTTTTGCATGACTTCATCTGGGAAATCCGGGTTTACATTACTGCGCTTCTTCTAACAGTTTTGCAGGCCAGAGTATGCCTAATCGCTCCCGTAGGAGCCTTGTCGAGGCTCTTGGCCTCGGAGGCGTAAACTCACCTGCGACCGGGGGTATTTCGTCGAGATAGTCGAAGGCTATAGCCGCCCTGACGTCCGATTCGGGACCACCTGCTCGGAGGACCTTTATCGTCTCTACGATGTCCCTGTCTAAATCTACTTCATAGACCAGGCTGGCTTGTTGGGCGGTTAGGGCTATTTCCACTTTGTTCTGGCCAGTGCGTCTTGTGTCAAATACGATTTGCTGTTTTGCCGCCGACCTTCTAATCGCATCCATCGTATGCAGTCCCATCCAGGGGCTTCCGAGACAGTCGAAGAAGCTTCCGGCCGCGTAGGTTTCGATTGTCTTGCCGGCTGCGTCATAGAGACGGACGCCTTGCTCGGAATCGATGATTCTCAGGCTTTTGCCGATTTTGATATCGGCCCAGAGATAGTGCGTTCTGCTTGTTTCGTAGATAAAGGGTATTCTGCCTGTTCCTGTGATCTGCTCGCCGTTTATTTGTCCGCTCACTCGAAAATAGGTCCACCCCCGCTGGTGCATCTGATCCCGGTTATCGATGGTTCTGGTGCCTTCGGGCCAGTCGGATTGGAAGAATGCCTCGTCGAGGACGTTGCTTCGGCGATCGACTCGCCAAACTTTATCGTTGAGGGCGCTATCGCGTTTGCAGATGACGAGCAGTTCCCGGCCTGTGGCGGAGACGTATTCCATATCGCCAGCTCTACCTTCGATTTGCGAGATGAAGGTAGTTAGGGCTTTGTCGTCGGTCGGCAATCGCCTTACGGAGAGGTCGGGGTTGTATGAGCGGAAGTTTTCTCGGTAGATGGTGTTGTTTTGGTAGCGGTAGTTGCCGTGCTGATTTTGCAGGATTCGGAAGCGCGAGTCGTCGATTCGGCCGTTGGATTCGGAAAGTCGCATC
>JAFGTU010000307.1 GCA_016933985.1 Sedimentisphaerales bacterium
CGGGGTAATAAGTCAAGCAAAATGGGCTGTGCGCACGTCCGAAAAGGCGCATCGACGCCAAACGAGCGGGAGAGCCAAGCCGATTCCTATCCAAAGTGTGCGAAGGAGCTTGAATTATCAGCGCCGGCCTGATATTCTGTTGGAGATGAGTGCTGTCATCGGGAAATATCGGTCCAACCGGTGGAGCGAAGTCCGTGTCGTATATTAGGAGCGAGTCCATGGGAAAGATGATTTGGGTGGTTGTTGCCCTCTTGTCGGTCATGTCATTGGGCGGCGAATCTTACTACGCTGAGGCTGTACGATTGAGCGATCACGTATCGCTGATAAGCGGACCGGTCAACGGCGTGGTAGTCGAAAAAGACAACGCCCGCTTAGTCGTCTATGGCGACCCCGGCGGTAAGATAGACCAGGCTGAGATGGTGCTGTTCACGCACAGCCGGCGGGACGTCGTCTGGGCCGGGCAAGTGCTCGTCGAAAACGGGGCAACCGCCGTCGTGCCTGAGGCCGATGTCGATAATTTCACCAAGGTCGAGCAGTTCTGGAATGAATTCGTCACGCGACGTTTTCACGACTACGCCCAGCAGGGAACCAAGATACCGACGAAATCCTTCAACGCCGTCCAAACCGTCAAGCCCGGCGATAAACTCTCCTGGCGCGGCATACCAATCGAGATACTCAATACGCCCGGCTATATGCGCTCGGCCCTCTCATACTTCATCGAAATCGACGGCAAGAAGTACGGCTTTGTCGGCGACATCATCTACGGCAACGGAAAGCTCTCCGATCTGTACTCCCTCCAGGACGCCGTGGCCGAGGCGAAGATCAGCGGCTACCACGGCTGGGCAGGACGCATGGGCGAGCTGATCGAAAGCCTCCAAAAAGTCGCCGACGAAAAACCGGATATCCTCGTTCCCGCCCGCGGACCGGTTATTCGCAATCCCGCCGAAGCCATCGACCTTCTGATAAAAAGACTCCGGGCGGTCTATGAGAACTACCTCTCCATCAGCGCCGGCAGATGGTATTTCAGAGACAACTACGACATCCTCGCAAGACGAGTCCTCGGCGCGAACCCAAAGGTCAACTGGATGCCCTGGGCAGAAGTGATTAACGATAAGCCCCCCGAATGGATCATCCCGATAAGCAACTCGCGACTGATCATCTCCGAAGACCGCTCCGGGTTCCTCATAGACTGCGGCGGCCGGCAGATAGTCAACGAGGTCGTCAAGCTAAGAGAAGCAGGAAAAGTAACCGGCCTCGATGGATTATTCATCACGCACTATCACGACGACCACACAAACGACGTCGCCGCGTGCCTGGCCGAGTTCAATTGCCCGGTTTATGCCACCGGCCCCTCAATCGACATCCTCAAGCACCCCGATAAATATCGCCTCCCCTGCCTGACGCCAAACCCCATCGCGGACATCAAGGCCATGCCGGAGGCCCACAAAATGCGATGGAAGGAATTCACGTTCACGTTCCACGACTTCCCCGGCCAGACAATCTACCACGCCGCACTGCTCGTCGAGAAAGACAACGCCGAAAAGATATTCTTCATCGGCGATTCCTTCACCCCTTCGGGAATCGACGACTACTGCCTGCAAAACCGTAACCTCCTCCACGAGAAAATGGGCTATTTGTACTGCCTCGACCTCGTCCGAAAAATGCCCCCCGGAACATTACTAATTAACGAACATGTAGTCCAGCCCTTCGCCTTCAGCGCCGCCCGGCTCGACCTTATGACGGCTGCTTTGACCGAACGCAAAGCACTCCTTGCAGAGCTCTTCCCCTGGGACGAGCCAAACTACGGCATCGACGAGCGATGGATTCGCTTCTTCCCCTACGCCCAGAAAGCCAGGCCCGGACAAACCATCAAGGTCGGCCTCAAGGCGTTCAATCATTCCGATACGCCTCGCAGGTTCACGGTTGCCCTGAACGTCCCGCCCGGATTCGGCACGAAGCCGGGCCGTCCCGCACCGGGGCCGGCCATAAGGACGCTGGCCTCGACTCTTGTCCCTCCGCAGGCCGAGTCCGCACCAGGAACGCTTGATTTCGACGTTCTTGCTGACGCATCGGTTCGCCCCGGAACATACGTTTTCACCGCCGACGTCCGATCCGGCGAGTGGAACCTCCAGCAGTGGACTGAAGCTATCATTGAGGTCGAATAGAATGGCGCTGCCGGTAGTCGCAATAATAGGCCGGCCAAATGTCGGCAAGAGCAGCCTCTTGAACGCATTGGCCGGGCAGATGATAAGCATCGTCGAGCCCACCCCGGGCGTAACGAGGGACAGGGTCAGCGCGCTGGTAGGCCGAGACAACCGCTACTTCGAGCTTGTCGATACGGGCGGTTACGGCATAGTCGATGCCGACCGGCTCAGCGGGCATATCGAGCAACAGATTATCCAGGCAATTGCCTCGGCGCAGCTTATCCTGTTTATGGTCGATATTCGCGACGGCGTTGTGCCGCTGGATGTGACCATCGCACAGCTGCTGCGAAAGCACAAGCTCAACGTTATCGGCGTAGCGAATAAGGCCGACAACGCAAGGATGTTCCCCGCCGCGGGAGAGTTCGCCAAGCTCGGCTTCGGCGAATTCCTCTGCATCTCGGTGTTAGAGAACATCAATAAATCCGTCCTGCTCGACAGAATCTACGAGGAGCTTTCGCACCTTGAGCCGGGCAGTCCCGCCGAGCCCGTCATGAAGATAGCCATTGTGGGCAAGCGCAACGTCGGCAAGAGCACCCTGGTCAACGCCATGGCCGGCTTCGAGCGCGTCATCGTAAGCGAGATTCCGGGGACGACCAGAGACTCCGTCGATGTGCGAATTGAAAAAGACGGCAAGACTATAATCGTTATCGATACGGCCGGCGTGCGCAAGAAGAGCAGCATGGCCGACTCCATCGAGTTCTACAGCTCCGTTCGCGCCGAGCGGTCTATCCGCCGGGCCGACGTCGTGCTGTTTCTAATCGACGCGACCGAGCCGATCTCCCAGGTCGATAAGACGCTGGCGCGGCTTATCGTCTCCGAATACAAGAGCTGCATAATAGTCGTGAACAAATGGGACCTGGCCAAGGATTCCGCCGTCACGAGCGACTATGAGGACTATCTCTGGAAGCTGATGCCCGCTCTGAGATATTCGCCCATCGCATTCACCACCGCGACCGAGGCGAAGAATATCCAGAGCGTCCTGGACTTGGCCGGGGAGATATTCAAGCAGACCACCACGTGGATACCGACGCCCAAACTGAACGCCGCCTTCGAGCAGATAAAGACAGACCAGCCGGGAACGACAAAACGACGAGGCGCAGGCCCCAAGGGGACGGGCCGACCGAAGATTTACTACGCCACTCAAGTCGCCGTCAATCCCATCACGATCCTGATGTTTGTCAACAAGCCCGACCTCTTCGACGAAAAATATCTTAGGTTTATTGTGAACCGCCTGCAGTCGATGCTCCCGATAGAAGAGGTCCCCATAAAGCTCCTCGCCCGCGCACACAGAAAACAGTAACCATACCGCTGCCTATGGCGCCCAGGCCCATCGGCTGCAATATTTCTGGTTCAATTGCAGGAGTGGTGGATGAGATATTCTTCGACTCAAGATGCGGAACCGCTTCGTCCGCCAAAGGCGGATTTTAATCTTTTCATCAGCCCAGCCCCCGAAGCCACAAGGGCAAGAATCGCACGGGATGGGAAGCCGGATTCTTCGCTGCGCTCAGAATGACAAAGTAATGTAAGATTATACATCCCAAGAACTTATGGCTTTTGCCGCTATCGAATCGGTCAGTTTGAGTATTGTAAGATAGAAACAGTGCTTGAAACCGGCCCCATATTTTGTTATAGTAGATTCTCAGCAGGCAGTGCGGAATCCCGATATTGTCGGGATCGCTGTTTTGTGCCGGGCCAGTCGTCTGCATTGGAAATAGGCGGCTTCAATATGGTTGTTGAGTGACTGGAGGTAGTAGGATGAGTTGGTTAAGCGGTTCAAGTAATTGGCGGGGAATGGCTGTTCTTTTGGTGGTGCTGGTAGGAACACTTAGTTCACAGGGTAAGGTCATCTATGTCGATGCCAATGCTCCAGGGGCAGATGATGGAACAAGCTGGGAGAATGCTTACAACTTCCTTCAAGATGCACTCGCTGATGCTAATTCGTCGGAGAATCCGGTGGAGATTCGTGTGGCTCAGGGAACCTACAAGCCTGATCAAGGGAGTGGAGTCACGCCAGGTGATCGTGCAGTATCTTTCCAATTGAAAAGTGGCGCATCAATCTTAGGAGGATATGCGGGGAATAGCGGAGCCAATCCTGATGAGAGAAATGTGAGCGAATATCAGACAGTCTTGAGCGGTGATTTGGCGGCAAATGATTTAGCTGTTGCAAATGCCGCCGATCTGCTGACTGAGCCTACAAGAGAAGACAATGCCTTTCACGTCATATACGGTTTTGCTCTGAGCGAAAATACTGTATTGGATGGAGTGTATGTTATTTCGGGAAATGCCAATGGACAATATTCAAATGCGTGGGGTGGAGGTATTTCATTAAAAGAAAGCAGCCCTACCATCATAGATTGTGTGATTACCGGCAATACCGGCAAAGAGGGCAATGGTATAACATGTGATGTCCAGAGCAGCCCAAGGATTGAGAAATGCGTAATCTCTCACAACTCTGCATTATGGATTGCAGGAGGCATAAACTGTTGGTGGAGCAGTAACCCGATTCTAATTGAATGCGAGATCCTTGACAACTGGACAAACGGTGACGGTGCAGGCATGTACAACGCTGAAAACAGTTGCCCTATCATACAAGATACAATATTTGAGCGAAATACTGCCATGCGTGATGGAGGAGGCATGTTCAACCAGTCCAGTAGTCCACAAGTTCTCAACTGTGCCTTTATTCGCAACTCGGCTCAAAATGGTGGTGGGATGATTGTAGATTCTGGTATGCCGACTTTGGCGGATTGCATCTTCAGGGATAATTTGGCGACGTGGGAAGGAGGGGGCTTGGCTAACCAAGAAGGAAGTTGCCCTGAAATTACGAATTGCATCTTCGAGGGAAGCGTTGCATACAGCGGGGGAGGGATGGCAAACGTGGGTGGCAGCAGCCCAATATTGAATGGATGCGTTTTCAGGGATAACGTTGGGTATGGTGGAGGAGGTGGGGGGATGTTTAATCGAGCTGATAGCCACCCCAGACTGGTCGGATGTGATTTCACAGGTAATACAGGTTGGGGTTATTATGGAGGTGGAATGGTAAATGTGTACAGTAGCTCCGAAGCGACCAACTGCACATTCATTCACAATTCCACCGATTGGAACGGTGGTGGGGCGGCTTGTATCGAGGACAGCAGCTCTGTCTTCGTAGGGTGTCTATTTGAGGAAAACGAGGCTCCGAGAGCATTAGGATATGGCGGGCTTGGCTTCGGCGGAGGTCTATTTTCTGTCGCGGCAGGCGCTCTCTCAGTGAGCAATCTGCTATTGTCGGATTGTGTTTTCAGGAGAAACTATGCTTCTAACAGCGGCGGAGGAATATCCGGCAATAACAGCAGTCTCACCGTGAATGGTTGCATTTTTGAAGGCAACCGTTCCTCAGCTTACGGAGGTGGTGTTCTGTGCATGGGTGTTAAGAACAATTCTGTATTTAGTGATTGCACGTTTGTCGGAAACTCTGCCATTGAGGGCAACGCTTTTGCATCGTATTCCAATCCCAAGATAGTTCTGCAAAACAGCGTTCTATGGAATGGAAAGCAAGCTTTGCAGGACCTTGATAGCACTACAATCTTGTCTGTGAATTATAGTGTCGTTCCGGGCGGATGGCCAGGCACTGGCAACATCGACACAGATCCTTGCTTTGCCGATCCGGGGTACTGGGACCCTAATGAAACTCCTGCCGATGCGAATGATGACATATGGGTCACCGGCGACTACCACCTGAAATCCCAAGCAGGCAGGTACGACCCCAATACCCAAACATGGATCTACGATGATGTTACCAGCCCCTGCATCGATGCTGGCGATCCTATGTCTCCTATTGGAGCAGAACCTTTCCCCAACGGAGGCATTATCAACATGGGGGCCTACGGAGGAACATCAAAAGCAAGTAAGTCCCACTTTGGAACTACCCCCTGTGAGATCATAATGGCAGGAGATATCAACGGAGATTGTGAGGTGAACTTCCTCGACTTCTGCATAATGGCTCTGCACTGGTGTGAGGATAACAATCCCTAAAGAGTCACCTTCGTCGACCTGTGGCATAGTAGCCGAGCATTAGATGAACGACCAATAACCCCCCACGCCCCAGACGTTGAAAGGAAATGCTATGTCGGACATCTCTCGCAGGGC
>JAFGTU010000308.1 GCA_016933985.1 Sedimentisphaerales bacterium
ACGACCTCCATGATCCCGTCTGTCAGGCCGGATGCCTTGTTCTTATTGGAGTATACCCGGTGCTTTAGCGAAAGGATGATGAAGAGGTAATCGGGGTCCTCAACGTAAGCCGTTCTGATTCTTTTGAACGATGTGATGTTGGGCGATTTGCCGCTTGACTCGAAATCCTCAGAAGTGGCCTTGACATCCACCTCTGCCGTCACACCCGACTCCACTTTCCGTTTCTTCTTGAATTGTAGGATCACGTCGGCCATATGAAGCCGTTGCTGTGCTTCGACATTAATCAAATGGTACTTGTTGTTCTTGTCTTCCACCACGTCATGGAAGGTTTCGTATGCCCACGCTTCCACGATCGGCCCGGCAATCTTATTGATGTTCTCCATCGGCAGGCCGAGTTTCAGGTTTGTGTTAATGACGATACGGTTGCGACCGGCGTCAATAGCCGTCTGCATGATGGTCTCGACCGCGTTGCTGACAAACTCCGAGCACTCGTCGTAGTCCTCACACTGCTGGGGTCGCTTCAGTTCAAGGTCATCATATTGCATCGTTTGCTACTTCCGTTATGGTCAGTTTTTGAAGAGGCCAACTTTACTTGTCCAGGCGATCAAACGGTCTTTCGTGGACCATTCACCTGACTGCAACAGTATTTATCGAATTTGCGCAGCACAGGGCGGCGGCTATCGCATCGGCTACGTCGCTCGGCTCAGGCAGCTCAGTCAGCGCCAGAACAGTCTTGATAGTCCTTTGCACCTGTTCCTTCGAGGCCCGGCCGTTGCCGGTGAGCGATTTTTTTATTCGCGTTGCGCTGAAGCTCTTCACGGCCACGCCGGCCTCGGCGCACCTCTGCAGTATAACGCCTCTTGCGTGTCCCATCAATATCGCGGTGCGAGGGTGAGCATAATGCGAGTACAACTGCTCGACCGCCACGATGTCAGGCCCAAAGCCCTTCAAAAGTGTCGTGATATCCTCCGCTATTCGGTTAAGCTTTTCTTCGAGCGACTCGGTGCGGACGGTCCTGATGACCCCGGCCTCAATCAGATTCTCCTGCCCCGAAGCCGCCTCAACGCAAGCGTACCCGCAGACCTGCAAGCCGGGATCAATCCCGAGTATCCTCATTTCCACCTCCAGCTTGTCCCATCGGGCTTGTCTTCGAGGACAACTCCGGCCTCTTCCAGCTTGTCGCGAAGCTCGTCGGCCTTAGCGAAATACTTGTTCTTCCGGGCCTCGGCCCTCTGCTCTATCAGTATCTGAATGACGCGGTCAATGCGAGCCTCGTCGCCGGCGCCGCTTTCTTCGTATTCGTCTTTCACGACGCCCAGGACGTCGCCGCCCAGTTCTCTGAACAGGTTATCGACGGCGTCGAGCGTCCCTGACGTGGCGTTGCCATCTTCGAGCAGGTTGTTGGCCAGGCGAACGAGGTCGAATATCACCGACAGCGCGACGGATGTATTCAAATCGTCGTTCATTGCCGCCTGGAATCTCTCCGTCAGATGCGTCAGATCGTCGGCGATTTTCTCATCTGGCTCGCCTTTGCTTGCCTGTCTCAGACTCTTTCGCACCGCTTTGACCGCCTCGCTTATCTTCTCATAACCGCTCTGCGCCGCGAAAAGCGCTGCATCTGAAAAATCCAGCGGGCTGCGGTAATGGCTGTTCAATATCAACTGTCTTATCGCGAGCGGGTCGTAGTTTCTGGTTAGCCGCTCGTGGGTGCCGGAGAAGGCCTGCTTGAGGGTGATGAAATTGTTGAGGCTCTTGCCCATTTTCTGGCCATCGACCGTCACCATGTTGTTGTGAAGCCAGTACCTGACAAACTGCACGCCGTTGGCGGCCTCGGACTGGGCGATTTCACATTCGTGATGCGGGAACTGGTTCTCCAGGCCGCCGCCGTGGATGTCTATCGTCTTGCCCAAGTATTTCATGCTCATCACGGAGCACTCTAAGTGCCAGCCGGGATAACCCATCCCCCAGGGGCTTGGCCACTGCATAATATGGTTCGGCTCGGCCTTCTTCCAGAGGGCAAAATCGGCCGGGTTCTTCTTGTCCGGCGATACGTCAACCCGAGCCCCTGCCTGCATCTGGTCGATACTACGCCCGGAGAGCTTGCCGTACTCGGCGAATTTCGCGACCTCGAAATATACCGAGCCATTGACCTCGTAGGCGTATCCTTTTTGCAGGAGCGTCTTGACGAGTTCTATCTGCTCGGTGATATGTCCGCTGGCCCGCGGGCTGATATCCGGCCGAACGCAGTTGAGCTTGTCCATATCCTCGAAGAAGCTCCGCGTATAGTACTCCGCCAGCGCCATCGGATGCTTCTTTTCCTTCTTCGCCGCCTCGACTATCTTATCCTCGCCCTCGTCGGCGTCGTCGGTCAGGTGCCCTACGTCGGTAATATTCTGCACATAAATAACGCTATAGCCGAGGTAGCGGAGGTACCGGGCGAGAATGTCGAAGCTGACATAGCTCTTGGCGTGGCCCAGGTGGGCATGCCCATAGACCGTCGGCCCGCATACGTACATCCCGACCCTGCCGGCCTCCATCGGCTCGAACTCGTCCTTATTCCTCGTTAGACTATTATGAAGCTTCAATCCCATTTCTTAGTTCACCTTATGACACGGATTCACACCGATTATTTTTTAGACACAGATACCTATGGCACAAGATCATTGGCCATTATCCTCGCATCAAGGGGAAAAGGCAATTGATTTGGAGGCGAATCAACATAGAGCAGGGATATGCGGGGATAAGGTTGTGAGCAAAAAAGGCTACCCAGAAGGGGCACTGGGGGGCCTGATCCTTTTCTTTCGGTCGAAATCGGAAATTTTCAATCAAATGCGCAAGGGGTTTGAACCTTAAAACCGGAAAAGTGAAATTTTTTTTTACTCCTTCCGGCCTAACGACTTAGGGCAATCTCGGTGACAAAAAAATTGCGAAATTTCGACTCGAATGCGCATGTTCGCCCAATAGTAGAGAGGCGGAGTAATTGATTATTGATGATTGACTATTGATTGTTGGGCTTGAGTGCTTCAGATTTTGCCGGGCGGGGGCGGCGAATTCGGGGCGCGGCGCAGTTCCGGCTGGCAGAGGGCAAAGAGATTGATTTCTGATAATTATCACCATCTCTGCGATCTTTGCGCTCTCAGCGGTTAAAAAAGAGGATTTCGCCGTGCGGAGGGATTCGCATTAGACGGCTTATCAACATCCCGGTTTGGTTTAAGAGGCTTGGCGTTGGTCTGCTGTTGCTCTACCGCCGCCTGCGCTACGGCTACCCCTTCCGCCGTATTCGCTTATCAGGCCCAAGATACGCCATCGTCGATCCCGAAGACTACGACCGCCTCGCGCAGTATGAATGGCACTACAACAAAAGCGTCGGCAGCTTCTATGCCGTCAGGACGAGGCCAAGAGCCGAATCACCAAAGCGAGGGCTTGCCCTTATGCATCGCGACCTCATTGACGTACCCGAAGGAATGGTTGTAGATCATATCAATAGACACAGCCTCGACAATAGAAAGGCAAATCTAAGACCAGCTACCCGTACTCAGAACGCATGCAACAATACCAAACGCCCAAGCGGAACATCGAACTATAAGGGCGTCAGCTTAAACAGGAATAGTAAAAACTGGATCGCTCGCATTCAATTCAAGCGAAGAAAAATATACCTCGGCACCTTCCAAACCGAGATAGAAGCAGCAAAAGCATACGACAAAGCAGCAAAAAAACACCACGGCCAATTCGCCGCCTTAAATTTCCCCGATTGACTCGTCCGTCGTCTGTCGTCCCTCGTCCGCCCTCCGAAATCCCCCTCCTCCCTTGTTGAGCGCAGCGAAATCCCGATTTCACATCGGGATCATCCGTCCTCTGAAATTCCCCTTGACTTTCCCCCCAATCCACACCAATATCGTAATACATAATAAAGAAACGGGTTCACCCCGTTAGACAGGCATACGCCTTCTAACGGGGGGCCTTTTGAGGATATTGATGGGATTTTTTGGAAAAATGTACCGGGGAACTTTAATTCTTACCAAACTATTGGAATCTGCCTTGATCTTATGATTTTACCTTAATATGAAAACTGGCGAGACATACGGAATCTGGACGTTACGCGGCGATGAACAAATCGGACAAGGAGGGAACAGCATCGTTTGGCGCGCCACCGCAGTAGATCATGAGTCGGCGGCGATTAAATTCCTAACCCGTTTTGGTCGGTACGCGCGGTTTCGTGACGAGGTGCTCTTCCAGAAGAAGCTGTCTGAGATGCCGGGTGTATTACCATTGCTTGACGAATATTTGCCAGACTCACCAACCAAATCAAACAGGCCCTGGCTTGTGACACCATATGCAACATCTGTGCGAGACCACATTGAACGGAGTGAAAACAAGCTTGTCACAGCGGTCAAAGTGATCCGCGACATTGCCAGAACTATTGTTGATATACATGCTCAAGAAGCGGCGCATCGTGACATCAAACCTGAGAACCTGTTTATATACTCTGATCGCGCAGTGATTGGAGATTTCGGTCTCATATCGTATCCTGGCAAGAAAGCCATTACGACGTGTGGGGAACGACTAGGATCTATACATTACGTTGCACCTGAATTGATAGGAAATGTTGATGAACCTGATGATTGCCGGCCGGGTGATGTTTACGCGCTAGCAAAAACCCTATGGGTACTATCCACAGGGCAGCGATACCCAATTCCTGGAAACCTCTCTTCTTATGAGGAAGCGAGCCAGTTGAGTGCCTACGTTCATCACCAACGGGCGGTTTTGCTTGAACGACTCTTAGACCGGGCAACGGCCCTAAATCCAAAGAAGAGACCGACATCTTCTGATTTCGCTCAAGAACTGGATGCATGGTTAAACAAGAAGCGGAATACTTCTGCGATTACTACTATTCCGGAGACAACTTCAGCACGATTACAACAACTTACAGAAGTGGGTGAGCGTGCGAGAAAAGAACAAGGCATGGCGTTTGAGGAAACACAGCAAATCCTGAGTAATGTACATGGGGACTTGGTTAAAATGGGAGAACAGATTGCCCAGGCAGCAGGAATCGATTGTCGATCAAAGCGCCTGCCCGAAGGTAATACTAATATTTCTCTACACTTCTTCCCATACAGTAAAGACGAAGATCGACGCCCTGGCGGCAATCGCTGTTTTGAGGAGCACTTTCGGACCGTGAACGGAAAGACCATTACAGTTAAAGGGTGTGTGGTGTTGGAAACCATTCCTCCCTCCACAGGAGTAATAAAAGGCGGCCTTGTAATAGCAGCAAACCACCGACCAACTGAATACATTTTGCAGAAAGAACTTAAGTTTCGCTTTGGATCTGCGGCCCAGGAAAGCATAGTCTTCCAGTTTCTGTCAGATCTGCAGAGCCATCTATCTATTCTCGCTGCTCGCTTAGCTGAAGTTCTGCTTGAGGAGAACACTATATCCTCTAACTAACTAGGAAATCTAGAAATCTAGAGAAATTTAGGGATAGCCACCTATTAAGGCCGTAAAAAACCGGTGGGTATCCCCAATAACCGTTTCTTGCAATATGATAATGGCCTGTCTACGAAAAAGGCTCCTGATTCCTTTCGTTCATATTATATGCCGATTCACGTTGAAACTTTTTTATATCAGAAATTATAGAGGCTCGAATTTCTTTGTCCGATAAATTCTTAATCATCTCACTTATAGCTACTTCGTCATCAACATAGTCTTCTTCTAAAATAGCCTTCCCACTCGTATATACTTCGGCGTTTCTATCATCACCGATAGAACACGCATCAAGGGCATTAACAAGGTGTTGTTTTGGAAAAGGCAAAAAAGATTCTGGTATTTTCCTACAAAAGATGAAGCTAAGGCCCATGTGTGCATATTTAAGAAACGTGCTGTAAATGGTCATTATCTTATATGCAGCAGAATACTCCGGATTTTCAAAGTCAACTTGCATGAGAGGTTTATCTGTAAAAAAACCAGAAATATATTTCTGGTGGTTCGGATTACTGCGATAGCCTCTTATTAATTCAGCAACCAGATCACGCCATTTCTTCTCATTAAACCTCGTCCCTGCTTCTAATATGGCTTTTTCATCATCCTCAAACCCTAAAAGAAATGCGTGGCATTCTTGGAGAGTGTTTACTTTCGCTGTATTCCCAAGCTCGTGATGATATTTTCCGACTATGTTTATGGCATCCTCTATGTATTGAAGGGGATACGGTAAAAGCGATTTAGGAATATATGCCATGAAGATAATATGAAAAGGCCGAAGAGCACATTCCATGAATCCCCCATAATCACTAACCACTTTTTGTGCTTGTTTTAGATTCATAATCTAATACTAATTATCATGAAATGTTAAATATTTTGCTCTTTAAAGACTTATAAGCCCCTGGTGGGTAGCCTTTTCTTGTTCTCGTTTTCTTAGAAAGTGTTTACGGGTACTTCTGCTCCTTGTTTTTCTGCTGATACGTATGCGCTGTAGATTGTTGAGATTGCGTCTGCGGCCAGGCTGCTGGTGCTCTCGGGCTGGTCGCCGTATGCTATTGTTCCGTAGAAGGCCTCCATCTCCTGGTGGTAGCCTGTGAAGAAGTCCTCATCGGGAGAGGGGTTCGACCAGCCCTGTTTGGTGCCGGTTTTTTCTACGACGTAGATATCCTTGAAGTTGGTCTCGACGGGGTTGTAGGTCTGCATCGCGGTGTTGGGATTGATATTGCAGATGCTGCGATGGTTGTTGGCGGCTACTTCGAGCCAGTTGTGGATTCCGCCCAAGATGATGTCCGAGGCGAAGATGTCTGCGATCGTGCCGTCCTCGAAGACAACGTGCATAAGCGAAAAATCGTCGATGTCGTGGTAGTCACATCGGATGTGGCCTTCATCGCGGAATCCGGCGAGCCTGGTTATCGCGTGTGTGTGTGCGGAGACGGCCTTGGGCTTGATTGGTTTTCCGGTGCGGGCCTTGCCTTCGACTCGCTTGAGATATAATGCGGCGGTGAGGGGGTGGCAGCCCTTGCCGATCATCACGCCGCCGCCGGAGAATTTCCAGAAGGCGTAGGTATGGGCGTGCGAGCCGGAATGGGCCTCCTCGCCGTGGATCCAGAGGATTTGTGCACCGGTCTTTTCGATTATCTCCCGCTCCTTCTGGACGGAGGGGGCATAGACCCAGTTCTCGGCGTAGAGAATTTGGCCCTTGCTCTTCTTTTCGGCCGCGAGCATCCGCTGAATACTCGCCAGCGAATGGTCTAAGGCGTCGGTCTTTGGGAACGTATCTCCATTGAATTCATCGGAGCCATCGCCGAAGTAGCCGGTGAGCGGTTTTTCAACGATTGCGAATTTGTCTCTTTCGAGGGCTGCGACGGCAATAGGCTCGTGCGCGACCGGCGGGGTGCAGACATGGACGACATCGACCTTATCGATCAGGGCATCGAGGCTGTCGTAAGCCCTTATTCCGCGCTCTTTCGCATAGCCGGCGGCCTGGCCGGCGTCGATTGCGAAGACGCCCTCGACTTCGACGTTTGTGCTGTGGACCTTCTGCAAAGATTCAAAGTGGAACGTTGCGGCGAAACCCGCGCCGACGATTCCGGTTCTAATAGTCTTCTTAGCCATTCGGGGTGACCTCTTTCTGCTCATAATTCGTGAATTGGTCCAGGAGTATCTCCGCCGTCCACATAGCCGCCCGACCAACCACTTCCGGGCAGTCCTTATTGGCTTTTTCTCTAACGTCTTTGCACAATACGCTGCCGTATTGTTTGTCAAAGCGCTGGTGGACTTCTCGCATGAGTTTGTGAGAGAGCTTTGTGTCGCCGAATTCGTTATTTCCGCACACCCAGCCGATGACCATCCCGGAACCTGTGAATGCGCCGCAGCTTTGCATCCCGTTGGGCGTAGCCCCTCCGTCTAAGCAGCTTGCCGCTCTAAAGAGAGCTTTGGTTTTCGGGACAAACTCGATCGATTCCTGCAGGGCCGCGACGGCGCAGCGAGCGCAGCCTCCGTGTTTCTTCTCGATTTCATACCCGGTCTTGTATGCCTTTTCTATCATCTCTTTGGCTCTATCGCCGATGTTAAGCCGGTCTGTTTCAGTCAAGACCTTAAACTTGGCCCTGCGCTTTTGGGCACCTTCGGCATCGCGGGCCACCATCCCGGCGAGTATCCCTATCCCCGCCGTGCGGAAGAACGCACGCCGCCTTTCGAGGGAGGCTTTTGGCGGGTCTGCTGAAGGGGCACGACTCATTTTGTCTTTATGATTATTCACCGGACCATCTCCATTTATGTAATCTCACAGGGCTGAACACCCACAAACGTCTGTTGCAGCGGGATAGCCGAGATCGCCATGCCGTCACAATCGAAGACTCAAGAACCTTTAGGCAATTGTACCGGCTCGGCGCCGCCCCGGCAATGCCGATTTGGCGCTTCGGGCGGTTATGACGCGCCTTTTCGGGGTTTTTTCTTTTTCACGATTCATTTGTGTGATAGACTGCCGATGTATTTGCCAAGGAGGACGTTTTGCACTGAAAGGATGCTATGAACCGGCTGGATACTGAAGGTCATAACGCGATATTGGAAACGGCCGTTAGCCGAGGGGCGGGCGGAGGGGGCGATGCGCTGAGTCTGGCGGGCAAGAGGTTTCATTTCATCGGGGCCGGCGGAATCGGGATGAGCGGGCTTGCGCAGCTTATGATGAAGCATCAGGCGATTGTCACCGGTTCGGACCAGATGCCGAGCGAAGTCGTAACGGCCTTGTGCAGCAGGGGCGCCGATATAAGGATCGGACATTGCGAGGAGAACCTCGATTCCCGGATCGAGGCGGCGGTCATCTCGGCGGCCATAAGCGAGGATAATCCTGAATTGAGGCTGGCCCGCCGACGCGGCGTGCCGGTTTATAAGTATGCACAAATGCTGGGGATGCTCATGGACCGCTATGAGGGCATCGCGGTCAGCGGGACTCACGGCAAGAGCACTACGAGCGGTTGGCTGGTTCACTGCCTGCGGCAGTGCGGGGCCGAGCCGAATTTTATCATCGGGGCGGTGATAAACCAGTTGGGCAGCTCTTTCGGCATCGGCGAGAGCAAGTATTTCGTGGCCGAGGCCTGCGAATACGACCGGAGCTTTCTCAACCTGCGGCCTAAGATCGGCTGCATTCTCAATATCGAGCAGGACCATCTGGACTACTATCGAGATGAGGATGAAATAATAGAGGCCTTCGCCGAGTTTGCCGGGGGCATCAAGGCCGACGGCGTTCTGATCGCCAACGGGCAGGACGCCAACACGGCCAAGGCTCTGGCGATGCTCGGCTCCGAGCATCAGTGCCTGACCTTCGGATTGGAGAAAAGCTGCGATTTCTATGCTGATAATATCGTTTTTGAGGACGACCTATACGCTTTTGACGTCTATAACGAGGGGCGGTCTCTCGGTCGCACGCGGATCTCGCTGCCGGGCGAGCACAACATTCTCAATGCGCTGGCGGTGATTGCTATGGCGGCCGGCGCGGGCTTCGAGCCGGGCAGTATTCTCGATTTTCTGCCTGGCTTTACCGGGATGGATCGGCGATTGATGCTCAAAGGACGGTTCGGCGGCATTACCGTACTCGATGATTACGCCCACCATCCGACCGAGATCCGGGCGTCCCTGGCGGCGATACGCCGGAGGTATCAGCCGGAACGATTATGGTGCATCTTCCAGCCTCATCAGTACAGCAGGACGAGGTTTTTGCTTGATGATTTCGCCGAAAGCTTTAAGTTTGCCGATATAACTATTGTCCCGGAGATTTATTTTGTACGGGACTCAGAAACGGCAAAACAGGAAGTTAATGCTCAGGTGCTTGTTGAAAGGATTCGAGCGAGCGGCTCGGAGGCGCTGTTTATCGGCGATTTTCCCGGGATTTGCGAGCATCTCAAAGGCAATGTCTCGCTTGGCGACCTGGTCGTAACTATGGGCGCCGGCGATATTTGGAAGGTGGCAGATGAGTATCTTCAGTGGCTTGGACGAGATAGTTCAGAGTCAATATCCGCTGGCTAAGAGCACGTGGTACGGTTTGGGCGGACCGGCGGATTACTTCATCCGGCCCAAAACCGTCGAGCAGTTGGGACAGGTGGTCCTGAGGTGTGCGGAGAACCATATCCCGGTGTTTCTTATGGGGCTTGGCTCTAATCTTCTGATTGGGGACGAGGGCCTGCGCGGGGCGGTGATAAAACTCGATACAGAACAGTTCACAAAGGTCGATTTTGAGGCCGGCAATACGGGCCTGACGGCGTGGGGGGGGACTGAGTTGAGCAGGCTCGTGCTGACCTGCGTTGAAAAGGGCCTTTCGGGGCTCGAACCGCTGACCGGTATTCCCGGCTCGGTCGGCGGCGCGATCAAGATGAACGCAGGCGGGAACTTCGGCGATTTCGGGGCGGTGGTCGAATCCGTAACGCTTATGGATAGTCAGGCGGATGTCTTCGAGATGAGCAAGCCGGAGCTGGTTTTCGACTATCGCGGAACGAATATCACAGCTCAGTTCATCCTGAACGCCAGGGTCAAACTCACCGGCGGCGATCCGGAACAGATCATGCGGGCTGTTAAGGAGATATGGATTTACAAGAAGAACAGCCAGCCGTTGAATACGAAGAACGCTGGCTGCATATTCAAGAATCCAAGGGGCCAGTCGGCCGGGGCGCTTATCGACAGGGCCGGGTTAAAGGGCCTGCAAATCGGCGGGGCCACCGTCAGCGACAAGCACGCCAACTTCATAATCGCCGGGAAAGACTGCAAGAGCCGGGATGTGATGAGGTTGATTGACGCTATAAAGCAGCGAGTCAAGGAGCAGTTCGATACGGAGCTGGAGCTGGAAATAGAGATCTGGAGTTGATGGTTTTAACCACGCTTCTTGGATAGCCACAAAGACACCAGAGCACAAAGAAGATCAAAATGAAAAGAGCAAAAGCTGTAACGGGCGCAGCTTCCGGAGTGATTTGACTGGCGTGTCGTCGCGACTTCGGTCCATATTGTGGCGAAACGGTTTTTTGTCCTGGGAACATTTGGCAGGAAATCAAGTCGCAAATTGCAAACAGAGAATAGCAAATTTAAGGTGGCCGTCCTTATGGGCGGGATTGGTGCTGAGCGCGATGTCAGCATTCAGAGTGGGACGTGCGTTGCTGAGGCGCTGACTGCGGCGGGGTACGACGTTGTAACCGCCGATGTTCGCCCGGATCAACTGGATATCCTCGAAGATAGTTCGATCGATATATTCTTCCCCGCTCTGCACGGCGAATTCGGCGAAGACGGCAAGCTACAGCAGATATTCGAGGCAAAGGGGCTTGTCTATGCAGGCAGCGGTCCGGCGGCCAGCGACTTGGCGTTCGACAAGATGGCTGCGAAGGAGGCATTTATTCGGGCCGGTGTGCTCACTCCGGCGTCGGTGCGGTTCGATCCCCGGATCGGGTTGACCGAAGGGCAGGCACGGCAGTTTGCAGGCAAGTGCGTTGTAAAACCGATAAGACAGGGCAGTAGCGTGGGCGTCAGTATCGTTTCGGACGTGCGCGAGGCCGTCAAGACGGCGCGAAGAACGGCACAGGAATTCGGCGACTGCATGATCGAAGAGTTCATAGCGGGGCGGGAATTGACCGTCGGCATCCTCTGCGATGAGGCCCTGCCGATCATCGAAATTCGCACTAAGGCGGGCTTCTACGACTACCATGCCAAATACGTCGATGAACAGACGCAGTTCCTGTTCGATACGGTGGCTGAGCTGGCTTTGGCCCGCCAAATTCAGTCGGCGGCGCTGGATTGCTTCGTTGCGCTTGGCTGCCGAGATTTTGCAAGGGTGGATTTTATCCTTGGCCGAAACGACAGGGCGTACGTCCTGGAGGTCAATACTATACCGGGGTTTACGAGCCACTCGCTCCTGCCCAAAGCGGCGGCTAAGGCGGGGCTTTCAATGTCTGATTTGTGCGCGAGAATCGTCGAGGCGGCGATTGCGTCGGCGGGGAAGGGCTTGGCCCCAGGGGCACAATAAAGGTAGGTGTCCAGGCGGACAAGTGATTTTTCGGCGTTCATGGTAAAGCACGGGCTGGAAGCCCGTGCGACCACGGCCAGGATGGCCGTGCCACGAGGTAATTTTGCAGTGCTAAACACATATCAATAAAGGGCGAATACACTCATTAAGGCGCTGAGAAACAAGTGGCGAAGAAGAAGGACAATAGAGACAGGGTAAGGAAGAGGAGCGGGGAGTCGGGTTCGAGCGGCCTGCATCCGACAGGCATCTTGAAGAGCTTCGCGGCGGTATGTGCCGTCGGGGCAGTAGTGCTCGGCGTCGTATATTGGGATAGATTCATCAAGAAAAACGCTTCGGCGTCTGAGGATAATGTCGCCCTGGAGATTAGGGCGGTGCCGGCGTGGGTCAATGAGGCGCTTAAAGAAAAGCTCTCAGCCGTTGCGAGGGCGGACGGGATAGGTCTGCGGCTCGATGATACCGTTGCGGGGAGGGTGCAGCGGAATATTCAGGAAATGTTTCCCTGGCTGGACGGGGCGACGGTCCGGACAATGCATGATCGTCTGGTTATCGAAGGACGTTGGCGAAAGCCGGTCGTTTTTGTCAAGCGGGGGTTAGACAAGTTTTATGTGGACCACGACCTGGTCGTCCTGGATTTCGTCGAGATGCCGCATCTTACGATAACGAACGTGCGGGGTCTTGCCGTGACGGCTGAGGGTCCGGCTTTGGGGCAGGTTTGGCACTGCGACGATTTGGGCGCTGCCGTGCAGGTGGTTGAATTGCTCGGCGAGTGGGACCGCCGGAGGACCCCTGATAAACCTCTGCTCGATGAAATCGCAGCGGTCGATGTGAGCAACTACGACGGCAGGAGCAACAGCCGATTCCCGCATATCGTCCTTTACACAACGGACAATACGGAGGTTATATGGGGGGCCGAGCCGGGCAAATGGCAGCGGCACCTCGAAGCAAGCGACGCCGAGAAGCTCGCCAAGCTCTACGCCCACTATAAAGAGTACGGCACGCTCTTAGGTAAAGTCAAATACATCAACCTCCGCGACCCCCAGGACAGAATCGACCTGCCCATCGACAAGTACTGACGTGAATTATTGTGAAACTCGAAATCCGAATATCGAAATTCGAAACAAATTCAAAATCCGAATAGCCAAAATTCAAAACAACATCTCATCCTTTAAGGGGTTCTTGTTTTGAGAATTGGCATTTTGAACATTCGATATTGTTTAGGATTTCGTGCTTCGTGTTTCGGATTTTCGAATGGTTTGGTTTGTTTTAGGTGGTTTTGCGATGCGGTTACCTAAGGCTGGGACGATTGAGATAGCTCCGTCGATATTGAGCGCCGATTTCGGGCGGCTGGCGAATGAGATAGGCGAGGTTGCCTCGGCGGGCGTCAGGATCATTCACTTAGACGTTATGGACGGGCACTTCGTGCCCAATCTTACGATAGGAGTGCCGGTGGTGGCGAGCCTTCGCAGGCACAGCGATCTGGCCTTCGACTGCCATTTGATGATAAGCGAGCCCGATAGATACGCCGAGGCATTCGCCAAGGCCGGCGCCGACCACGTCACTTTCCATATCGAGGTAAGCGATGAGCCGGAGAAGCTCATCGAGAGACTGCACGGATTGGGTTGCACCGCAGGCATCTGCCTGAATCCGGAAACGCCGGTCGAGGAGATAGAGGCAATTGCTCCGCTGTGCGATATGGTGCTTGTGATGACGGTGCATCCTGGGTTTGGTGCTCAAAAGTTCATTGCCGAGGCTGCCAAGAAGGTTATTCGGGTTCGGGATATTGTCGGAGCGGACGTGCGCGTCGAGGTGGACGGGGGGATAGGGCCCGAAACGGCGCAGATGGTGGTTTCTTACGGGGCGGATACCCTTGTTGCGGGCAATGCCGTTTTTGGGAAAAGCGACCGGGTCGAGGCGATAAACGCGATTCGGGCTGCTGCGCGGTAGGTTTTTGTGGCGACTTGCGCGTGTTTCTGGTAGAATTTTGTGCTGCCGGTTTCTATTGAGATTATTGACCCCGCGTGAAACGCGGGGCTAAATACAGGTGGATATGGGTAAGAATGGGCAATCGAAGTGGGATGGCTTTTCACTCAAGCCGCGGCGCGAGATGCCGGAGGGGCTTTGGATAGCGTGCCCCGGCTGCCAGCACATGCTCTACAAGAGCGGCGTGGAGAAGAACCTCAACGTTTGCCCGGAATGCGATCATCATTTCCGGGTCGGGGCCGAAACGCGGATCAAGTACCTCGTTGATGAGGACTCGTTTGCCGAAGTGCTCGGCGATTTGACGAGCGTTGACCCGTTGGGATTCAAGTTTCGCGGGACGACGTACAAGCAGCGGCTCAAAGAGGACGAGAAGAAGGCAGGCTGCAAAGAGGCGATGCGCATAGGCAAGGGATTTATCAAGGGCAGGGGGATTATTCTCGCGGTGATGGACCCGAATTTTTTGATGGGCTCGATGGGTTCGGTCGTTGGCGAGAAATTCAGCATAGCCGCCGAGACGGCAACGGAGGAGAAGCTGCCTTTAGTGGCGATTTGCTCATCAGGCGGCGCGCGGATGCACGAGGGAGTCGTCTCGCTGGGGCAGATGGCGAAGACTTCGGCGGCCCTTGCCAGGCTCGATGAGAGCGGAGGCCTGTTCATAGCCGTTCTGACCGATCCGACGACCGGAGGCGTGACGGCGAGCTTTGCGATGCTGGGCGATTGCACGATAGCCGAGCCGGGGGCGCTTATCGGCTTTGCCGGGCCGCGGACGATTGCCGAGACGATAAAAGTGGAGCTGCCGGCGGGATTCCAGACGGCGGAATTTATGCTTGAGCACGGCTTTGTCGATATGATAGTCCATCGCAAGGACCTCCGCAGCGAAATCGCCCGCCTGATAGACTACTGCCAAAAATAGGCGGGTTACGGTGATGCCCGCCCGCCAAAGCGGCTTGCGAGGATACGGAGCTTGTGGAACAGGAATCATAGAAGGCAAGGTCTCTCGTCGGCCCTCGTGGCCGTTATGCTGGCTGTATGTGCGCTGGGCGGAATCAGGTTCTGCCGCGGGCAGGAGAATTTTTCTAAAAATACCGACGAGTCGGTTTACCTGCCGAGTGCTATTGCAGGGCAGCATAAACCTTTGACGTTGGTCTGTGTTGGCGGGGACCAGGGGTGGCTTTTTGCGGCGGCGGCCCCGGTGGCTGCGAAGATTCGCGAGCAGGGAAAAAGCCCGGTTCTGCTGGCTCTTGCTTCCAAGTCTGTTGTGGAGCAGACAATACTATTCGAGCAGATGGCTGGCCTGACAGACTCTTGTACGCTTTTGGCGCCGGTTAGAGATCAATCCTTTAGACCGTTTGGGGAAGATGTTGCGATAAATCACGTTCCAACGACGGCTGACCCGGCCAAGGCCGGTTTTCTCCTGGCTAAATGCTTCTGGGGCAAGACGGACGTGGCTGTTGCCGCCGCTTCGGAGGACCATCAAGCGGTTCTGCTTGGGGCCGCATTGGCCTGCCGCCTGTGCGCTCCCTTTATACCGCTCGGCCGAGGTGAAAAACTCGCGGATTACTCAGACGATCTCAAGGAGTTGAACGTTCGGCGGATTATAATCGCAGTCTCCGACAACACTTTCGATGCCGGATTTGCCGAATCCATAGAGCAGCAAACCGAGACACTCGACGCCCGCGGAATTTACAGGCGGCTTGTTGAGGCGATTGGCTGCTCAAACGTGCGAAATATAGTCGTCTTTCGCGCACCGGCCGATGCTACGGATGCCAGGCCATCCTATTGGCTGGCGCCATACCTGGCTTTTGTGCGTGGTTCGCTGCCGGTGGCCTCCCAATCTCGCGAAGGGCGGGTCGCCGAGGAAAACGTCAAGGACGTGATTATGCAGTACTCTTTAAGACCGCGCACGGTGACTATACTGGGTGATTATGAGTCGATTGACTTGATCAGGTGGTCGGAAGGCACGGAGGAGAATAGCTGTGAGATCGCTGCGGAGCCCTGCTCGCGGCCGTTTGCCGACGGTGCCGCGGAGGTCGGCGTGGGCAGAATTGCGTTTGGCGACCTGCCGGCCGCATCGACGCTTGTAGCCCGCTGGCAAATTCGGGAGCATACTGTTGTTCCCGGCGGCCCCAAGGTCCTGATGATAGCGAATCCGAAAACGGATTACACCCCTCTGCCTCTGTGCGAGACAATCAGCCGAGTCACCGCGAAAGAGTTCAAAAATCTCGGCATTCATACGGACGAATTCTATGTCGCAAACTGCCGCGACCCGATCATACAGGAGCTGACGCGACAGTCCCAGTTGATAATATTCGAAGGCCACATAACCGACTTCACGCTGTTTAAGGCCTATCCCCATTACGACGATGGAGAATACTACGATTACTACGAGCACGGCGAAGGACACTGGGACGGTTTCATGGACGGCAATGATTCGGCTTATTACCGGCCATACGACTCCACCGAAGAGGATTCTGAAGGCGAGCAGGACCAAATGGATGGCGAGATTGGCATATTGCCGAATGGGCGAACCTGGCTGGACGATGAAATGACGGAACCGGGCGTTTTTGGCCCGCCGGACGAGGAGGAAGAGCCTGTTGACCCATGCCGGCTTGACGGAATTCCGTTGTTGATTCTCCAGAGCTGTCACTCACTCGATGACTCCGCCTCTCTTGTGCTCAAGACGGGCGCCGCCGGCATTGTCGGGAGCGTAACGAACATTAACAGCGCCTCCGGCAGCGCGTTTATCAAGGCATATTCCGACGCCTTGCTCTATGGAGACGAGACGTTGGGGGAGGCCTTGCGAGACGCCCGCAATTACCTGTTGTGCGTCAACGCCGTGAAGAACGCGCGGGGACATTCGCTGCAGTCGAAAGTGAAACGTGTGGCGTACGGTTTCCATCTTTGGGGGGACCCTGAGATGAACCTGTTCGCGGGCTTGCGTGCAGCCCCGATATTGCGGCCTGTCTCAGTTCGGTTTGTGCCGCCGGACGGTATTCTGATCTCAGCTCCGCGGCAGCGTCTGGACACCGTCGAGACAGAGCGATATGTTCTGACAATATTCCCCGGCAGCGAGGTTGCCGGTCTTGTAAAGAAGCTGAAGGACAGGGACGCTCGGCGGGTGCTGCCGATCTATTTCTTCAGGATGTCGATGCCGGCGGAAATTGCCTCGCTGAGCCATAGCTCGCTTGTGAGGAGCGAGGACACCAGCCCGCGAGCCGCATTTCTTGTGGATTCCTTCAAACGCTTCCTGTACGTTTTGTATTTTCCTGAAAAGGATGGAGAACTCGATGAATTCATGCTGCAATTTGCCGCATTTGGCCGGTAGAAGTCAGGGAGCCGAACGTGATTAGGGAGAAGCGACTGGTAGTGGCCGGGGTGATCTTTCTAACAGTCGCCGGCTTTGCGTTTATTGGTTTGCGTCTGAGGAATCTGCACGGCTCCCATCTATTGCGGGGCGAGAGTGTCTGGCGGCTGGCCTACGATATAGATTTCCCTGTTGGGATAAATCAGAGAACATACATCGCTATCCCCGACGATGTGCAGTGCAGCCGGGTCTTTAGGGAGACTTTCTCGCACCAGGGGATCTGGATGGACATCCTTCGCACCAGGAGGCAACTTGCACGTGAGGCGGCCATTGTGCCGATCGTAGGCCGGCAGCGGGCTCGCTTCATCGCTTACTTCGATATTTACGTCAAGCCCGGTGCGGAGAACGGACGCGTTGCGCCCGAGTCGAAACCGGCTCCCGAGGAAATCGCTGATTACCTTGAGGCGGAAAGCGGCGTCCAGCCGAGCAGCCCTGTCGTATCCGCCGTTATCAACCGGATGCAGAGCGAGCAGGCAAGCAAAGGCGGGCTTTTGACCGCAATCTTCAACTACTGCTCCGAGACAATCGTCCAACAAGGCATGGATGCGCCTTCCGATGCCAACGGGACGTTACAGCGCGGCCTGGGAACCACCCTGGGCAGAGCCAGGGCAATGGCGGCACTGTGTCGGGCCGCAAAGATTCCAGCTCGATTGGTCGTCGGCTTCGTTCTGGACTCAACTCAAAATGCCGGGAAACACTACTGGGTGGAAGTCTACTTCAATAGGAGCTGGCTGCCTTATGACCCGGAGAACGGCTACGCCGGCGAGTTGCCGGCGCGTTTCCTGCCGATACGCCGTGACGGCGTCAATATAGTGCGAGCTGAGGGATCGGCAGCTTATAAAGGCAGATACTCAATCAGGCGGCTACCCTATCCGTCTGTTCTTGGCGCTGTCGCGGACAACAGAATCTGGAGCGTCTTCGACCTGACCAGACTGCCGCTCGGCATGCAAGAGGTGATTACCGCAATTCTGCTTCTGCCGATTGGCGCTCTTGTTACGGCGATACTTCGCAACATTGTTGGAATACAGACCTTCGGGGTATTCACACCGGCTCTTATAGCCCTCAGCTTTGTGCAGGCGGATTGGCGAACGGGAACTGTCGTTTTCTTTGTCATTCTCGGCGCGGGCACCGTGGCAAGGTTGATCTTGAACAAACTAAAACTCTTAGTGGTGGCTCGTTTGGGCGTTATCCTCACGTTGGTGGTTCTCTGCATGGTTGCGGCGGTATCGATTCTGGACTACCTGGGCCTGACGCCGAGCGCCAGCGCCGTCCTGCTGCCGATGGTGATTCTGACAATGATGATAGAGAGATTCAATGTTACTGTAGAGGAAGACGGGTATCGACGGGCGCTGGCAATATTGGCCGGGACGCTTGCAGTGGCAGCGTGCTGTCTTTTTGTGCTCAGGATCGATGCGCTTGCGCGGCTCGTATTGAGCTTCCCGGAGGTTCAGTTGCTGAACTTGGCCGCGTTGCTTCTGATCGGGCGTTACTCCGGCTACAGGCTTACAGAGCTGTGGCGCTTCAAGGAGCTGACATGAGGCTGGACTTGGAGGTCTTTTCTTTGTGCGAATAACTCGTAAAAGATTATTTGCCTGGCCGGGGGAGCTGCGCAGACGAGGCGTTCTTGGCATAAATCGGCGCAATATCGAGTATTTATTCTCTTTGAACGCTCGTCGTTTGTACGGCCTGGTTGATGATAAGATTATTACAAAGTCGCTTTGCGCCGAAATCGCCGTGCCTGTTCCGCAGACGTATGCTGTGATAAACCGTTTCGGGGCTTTCAAGGCCCTGGCGGCAACAATCGGCCAAAGACAGGAGTTTGTAGTCAAACCGGCCAAAGGTTCAGGAGGGCGCGGAATATTGATAATTGTCGGCAGGAACGGCGGGAAGTTTCGCACGGCAAACGCAGAGACGGTTTCACTTGATGATTTGCATTACCAAATCTCCACGACTCTCTCCGGTTTGTACTCACTTGGAGGCCAGCCTGATCGCGTGCTTGTGGAGCAGCGGATAGTGCCCCATTTGCTCTTCGAGAACCTTGCCGTTGGCGGCACGCCGGACATCAGAATCATCGTCTTATGCGGCGAACCGGTTATGGCCATGCTCCGCCTGCCGACCAAGGCATCCAGGGGACGCGCAAATCTTCATCAGGGGGCTGCGGCTGCGGGCATTGACCTCGATACAGGCAGAACCTTCGGCGGAGTGTGTTGCAACCGCGCGATAACTGTTCATCCTGATACGGGAGCGGCTATTGAAGGAGTCTCAATACCCTATTGGCATAGAATGCTGGAGATTGCCGGCAGCGTCAGCCGGGCGGTCAAAATGGGATACATCGGAGTTGACATCGTATTGGACGTCAATCACGGCCCGCTGCTGCTGGAGGCCAATGCAAGACCCGGTCTATCCATACAAATCGCCAACAGGTGCGGGTTATTGCCAAGACTCAAAAACGCCGGCTCGCAATGGTAGAGTACGTATTCTGTTTCCTAAATCTTATGCCAACGGACTCTAATGCTGAACACCCAGCGCCTGTCGGTTTAGTACAGGGACGGGCTGCTCTTCGCGCTCGACGACGTTCAGGATTACGAGCGACCATGCGAGGATAATTCCGCCGAGGAACCCGCCGACGTGTGCCATGTGTGCTGCCGGCGTGGCTTGGAGTACTCCGCCGGCTACGTTCAGCAGGTACCATACCAGGATAATCCAGGGCCCCAACACGCCGAAGCGTTTGAAGCACAGGACGACGTACAGGCCGAGAATGCCCATAATTGCTCCGCTTGCTCCGATTGCAGGTCTGCCGTCATAGACTATATGCACAGCGGCGGAAGCCAACCCCACAATGAAATATGCAAGAATATAGTTGGCGTTGCCCATCCTTTGGCAGACGTGCCGGCCGAATATCCAGAGGACTACGAGGTTTGAAGTTATGTGAATAAGACCCGTGTGAAGCCACAGGTGGCCCACTATCCCCAAAAAGGACCAGTTCTGCAGAATCAGGCCCGATAGATATTGCTGCTTGTCGTCAAAAAGGAATTGAAGCATAAATGTCGTCGAGGCCAGCAGCATCAAAACGCAGTTGCCGAACGGCACGTCCTGCGGTGAGGTGGTTCTTCCGTGAATTATTCGCACAATCCATTACTCCAATGAGTGGTCTTTCCGAGCACAAGTGCCATGTACAGGAAGGCGTGGCGAACAGTTTTCTTATTACCCTTCCCCAAACTTTCCGATAACTATACGGCAAGTATGTGAAACGTCAAGAGAATTATCGGCCTTTGCCGAAAAATGAGGGTAAAATAGTGAGATGATTGGCGTGGATAATCGAAAATCCGGCTTTTGTTTCATCGCGGATTTGCGTATAATCGCAGGAAAGTGCGTAGAACCTCGGTGTAAAAAGGCACAAGGTCAGAGATAACGGTGTTTTCCGGAGGGGGCAAAAAGTCGCTTGAGACGGCGTTCGGGCAATACGATGAGTTATTTTCGGCACAATATTGAGGTCTTGAAGGCTTATGAGCCTGGTTTTCAGCCGAAACAGGCCCAGGTTGTAAAGCTGAATACCAACGAGAACCCGTATCCGCCTTCGCCGAAGGTGATGGAAGCCCTGGCGGGCCTGGGCGCCGAGCGGCTTCGCCGGTATCCTGATCCGCTGGGCGATGAGTTCCGAGTTGTGGCCGCCAACGTCAACGGCGTTCCGGCTGATCACATCATCTGCTGCAACGGGGGCGACGAGTTGCTTACGATTGCATTTCGTGCTTTTTGCGATGAGAAACGGCCTGCGGCGTATCCTGTCCCGACGTATTCGTTGTATCCCGTGCTTGCCAAACTGCAGGATTGCGGGGCGATTGAGATACCTTTCGACGAGGAATTCAATCTGCCGGCCAAACTGGCCGGCACGGGCGCGGCTTTGAATATCGTCTGCAATCCCAATGCGCCCACCGGCAGTTTTGTTTGCATCGAAGAGCTTACCTCATTAGCCGATGAGCTTTCCGGAGTCCTGCTCATTGACGAGGCATACGTTGATTTCGCAGATAGCAATTGCACGGAATTGGTCAAAGAGTTCGACAACGTGATCCTGCTTCGCTCGATGAGCAAGGGGTATTCGCTTGCGGGGATACGGTTCGGATACGCCATCGCTCAGCCCGGCTTGATACAAGGACTGATGAAGGTAAAAGACTCGTACAATGTCGATGCGGTGGCCATAGCGGTTGCCGCTGCGGCAATGAAGGACCAGGAGTACTTCAAGCAATGCGTCGCGAAGGTCAAAAGCGAGCGCAGCAGGATGCTTGAGGAATTGAGGACTCTGGGCTTCGACGTGCCGGCGAGCCAGTCGAATTTCCTGCTTGCGAAATGCAAGGACGGTGATGCTGCCGGCGTTTATGAGAAACTGGCCGGGCGGAACATCTATATCAGATACTTCCCTTATCCCGGACTTGAGGACAAGCTGCGAATCAGTATCGGCACGTCCGAACAGAATGACAGGCTGCTTGCGGCCTTGAAACAGATATTGAAGGATTAACCGCCGAGAACGCAGAGAAAAGACAGATGAGACGAAAGAAAGATAGATTTCCGCCCGTTCGGCTTCGCTTAGAGCAGGCTTTTCGCGGGAATGACAGATGTGAAGGGTATTACTATGGCAGAGAGAATCGCCAAGGTTCACAGGCAGACAAAAGAGACCGAGATTAGTCTGGAGCTTAATCTTGACGGCCAGGGCAGGTACGAGATCGATACGGGCGTGGGCTTTCTGGACCACATGCTTACGCACCTGAGCAAGCACAGCAGGATCGATCTGATCGTCAAGGCCAAAGGCGACCTCCAAGTCGATGCGCACCATACCGTCGAGGATATAGCGATATGCCTGGGCGAAGGCCTGGTCAAGGCCCTGGGCGACAAGAAGGGAATCGCCAGGTACGGACATAGCTCAGTTCCTATGGAGGATGCGCTGGCGAATGTGTCGGTTGATTTGTCCGGCAGGGCGGCCTGCGTCTATAACGTGCAGTACCGCACCGAAAGAATCGGAGATTTCGACGTCGAGTGCCTCGAAGAACTGCTGCGGAGCTTTTCGAACAACGGCAAGTTCAATCTGCATATAAACGTCCCTTACGGGACCAACAGCCATCATATAGCTGAGGCGGTCTTTAAGGCATTAGGCAAGTCGCTCGGTGCGGCCGTTGCCGTCGTCGGAACCGATGTCCCCAGCACGAAAGGGGTATTGTGATCGGCGACCGTCAACATGAATATCGCGCTGGCATCGGCACGGACATCCATCCGATAGCAGCCGACAGGAAGCTGATGTTGGGTGGGGTGTATGTGCCGTTTCCCGCGGGTCTGGCCGGGCACAGCGACGGCGACGTTGCCTTACACGCCGTTATCGATGCCCTGCTGGGGGCAGCCGGAATGGGCGATATCGGCGGCCTGTTCCCCGATTCGGACCCCAAGTGGAAGGATGCCGACAGCAAGGAGCTGCTCTTCATTGTCAAAGAGCGTCTCGAAGAAAAGAAGTGGGAGGTTGTGAATATCGACCTTGTCATACACGCTGAACAGCCGAGGCTCGAACCGGTCAAAGGGCAGATAAAAAGGTGCATCGCCGGGCTCTTGGGGATTGATTTTGCCTCAGTAAACGTCAAAGCGAAAACAAACGAGGGCCTCGGTGAGATTGGAGAAGGTCAGGCCATCGCCGCCACGGCCGTTGTATTGTTGAGCAAAAGAGCTCGACGCGGACTTTAGAAGTTCAGCCGACTCATACGGAGTAAAGAATATGGCAGATAAACGCCCGCAGGTTAGCGTCGTGGCGCCTGTCCTGGATGAGCAGGATAATATCCAGATGCTCTACGGCCAGATTAACGCGGCGCTGGCCGGAAAATACGAGTACGAGATAGTCTTCGTTGATGACGGCAGTGCGGATAAGAGCTTTGAGACACTGACTAAGCTGCAGAAGGCCGATACAGGGGTCCGGGTGATTCGGTTTCGCAGGAACTTCGGCCAAACCGCGGCGCTCAGTGCGGGTTTTGCGCACTGCCGGGGTGAAATCATCATCGCAATAGATGCGGATTTGCAGAACGACCCGGCCGACATACCTAAGATGATTGACAAGCTCAACGAAGGTTTCGACGTCGTCAGCGGCTGGAGAAAAAAGAGGCACGACAAATTCATTACGAGACGGATTCCCTCGAAGATGGCCAACTGGCTGATCTCGAGGATCACCGGCGTGCGGCTGCACGACTATGGCTGTACGCTCAAGGCATACCGAAAAGAGGTCCTCGACGCCACAAATCTGTACGGCGAGATGCACCGATTCATCCCGGCGCACGCAAGCTGGAGCGGGGCGAAAATCGCAGAGATGGTCGTGAACCACCGTCCCAGGGTCGCCGGGCGGCCCAAGTACGGGCTGGCGAGGACGTGGAAGGTTATCCTGGACCTGATTACCGTGAAGTTCTTAGGCTCGTACTCGACCAAGCCGATCTACATCTTCGGCGGGCTGGGATTGATGAGCACCGTAGGGGCGGCAGTCTTCGGCCTGCTTGTCGTCTATCAGAAACTCTCTCGCGGAACAGATATGAGCGGCAACCCGCTGCTGATTTTAACCGCCGTGCTGATGATAGCGACGATTCAATTCATCCTGATGGGCCTGCTCGCCGAACTACTGGTTAGAATATACCACGAATCGCAAGACCGACCGACGTACGTGATTAAAGAGGTGGTCGAATCCGGCCCCGGAGAGGGCAAAGAAAAATGAGCAAATCGCCACACAAGATGAGACCATCGAGAAGGCCTCACAAACCGATGCCCGAGCCGGCGGCCCCGGTCTCGCGGGCCGACAAGACGATACTTTGGATCGCCTTGGTCGTCGTCTTGGCTGCGATTCCGTTCTCGTTGGGCAAGTACTTCGAGTTCAACTCGCCCGAGCCTTTTGACGGAGGCGGTTACGTCTATTCCGCCGCTCATATCCTTAGAGGCGCCGAGATCGGCGTTGACGAGGTGCCGAGCGCTCAACTGGGCACTCTGCTGGTCAACATAGCCGGCGTTTGGCTGTTCGGGTTCGGCGATTTCGGGCCTAAGCTGATGCAGATGCTGCTCCAGGCCGGGGCGCTTATCCTGATGTTCGTCGCAATGCGCAGGCTCTTCGGCTCCATCGTGCCGGCCGCCGTCGGCGTTATCGTCGCATCGGTCTATCTATCGGCGCCTTTGATCGCCAAGTACGGCAACGTCAAAGAGCAGTTTATGATTGCCTTTATGGTTATGGGGATGAGCTGCTTTGTCCTGCACCAGTTGAGTCAAAAGTGGTGGCTGGCGATGTTGGCCGGGGGACTGCTGGCGTGGGCGCCGCTCTTCAAGCCTACGGGGATGTCGGCTATCGGGGCGGTGGGGCTTTTTGTTGTCGCCCAGCCGATCTTGAAGCATTGCACGTTCAAGAAGGCCGTACGTGACATCGTGCTTCTGCTGGCCGGCGCGGCGGCGGCTATGGCGCCTCTTTATATCTGGATACTCGGCTGGAACGTGAAATTGTCCGTGCCTTATGCCTTTATCTGGTACACCCTGGCAGGCTTTATCCCTACCGCATCCGGGACGACGAAGGCAGCCGGCGACTATATCAGCAGCGGCAGGAAACTGACTCCGTGGGCCGAGCAGTGGCCCAGGGTGCTGCGGCACTACTGGACGCTGATTCTGCCCGTTGCACTTGCGACCGGCGCGATTATCGCTCGAATAGGCCGCCTGATCCGCAGCCGAATGGCGACAAAGAAGCCGCAGTCTTACGAGTACGACCGTTTCGTATTGTTGCTGGCGGTCTGGTGGATTCTCGATATGGCGTTTGTCTGGGTCAGTGCCGCCTCTTACGAGCAGTATTACCTGCCGTTGAACGCCTCGGCGGCCATGCTCGGCGGATACCTCGTGGCGATATGCCATAAACGTGCAAAGGACTCAGCGGACAAGGGCAGATGGATCGCAATAAGCGCCTTCGAGCTGCTCATAATGATAGGGCTGTCGTGGAATATCTTCTTTGGCATAGCGAAAAGCCCATACACCGGCACGAAGTACCCGGCCCGCGCCAGGGGCTATCTGCAGAAGTACCGCGAGATCGCCGCCGGCGGCAAGGGGGCCTGGGAGGTCGTCGGCGAGTATATTCGGGATAATTCGCAGCCGACGGACAAGATGTACGTCTGGGGGTGGTATCCTGGTATTTACGTTGCGGCCCAGCGATTCAGCTCG
>JAFGTU010000309.1 GCA_016933985.1 Sedimentisphaerales bacterium
CTGGTCAAAGAGTGCCAAAGGCTGGTTGCCAGGCCGCCGGCGACTGAGGAGCCGCCTAAGTATCCGCCGGGCACCGTTAGCAACAGCGATCCCTGGCGTGAGATTTGGTGGGGAAATCGAGAATATACCATCAAGGCGCTTAACGGGGCGGCGACTTTGGCTTTCACCCGCCTGATAGGGGGAGAGGAGAAATACGGACAGGAAGCGAAAAGGATACTCCTGGAATGCGCTAAGTGGGACCCGAAAGGTAGCACGGGATACCGATACAACGATGAGGCGGGGATGCCCTACAATTATTATTTCTCGCGGACCTATACGTTTGTGAACGACCTGCTGAGCGAGGCGGAAAAGGAGATCTGCAGGCGAGTGATGAAGGTGCGCGGCGACGAGATGTATAATCATCTCTGTCCGCGGCATCTTTGGCAGCCTTACGCGAGCCACTCGAATCGGGCCTGGCATTTTTTGGGCGAGGTCGGGGTCGCATTTCTGGGGGAGGTCGAGGGGGCCGAGGACTGGGTCTGGTTTGCCATGAACGTCTTCTATAACGTTTATCCCGTGTGGAGCGACGACGACGGCGGATGGCACGAGGGCGCTTCCTATTGGTCAAGCTACCTGGACCGCTTCTCCTGGTGGGCGGACGTTATGCGTGAAGCGATGGAGATTAACGCTTACGACAAGCCTTTCTTCTCAAAGGTTGGGTATTACGCGATGTATCTGATGCCGCCGGGCAAGGTCGGCGGCGGATTCGGCGACCTTACGGCGAAAAGAACCGCGAGGAATAACGTGCCGCTTGTGAGCACGTTTGCCGCGCAGGCGAATAACGGGCACTGGCAGTGGTACGTCGAGCAGATGGGCGGGCCTACGCAGGCCGGCGGGTACATCGGATTCATTCGTGGGGCGCTTCCGAAGGTGGCGGCCAAATCGCCGGACGATTTGCCGACGTCGCGATTCTTCGCGGGAACCGGCCAGGCATATCTCAATACCAATATCACCGATGCGAGCAAGAGCGTCCAGGTCGTGTTCAAGTCGAGCCCGTTCGGGACACAATCACACGGATACGAGGCGAATAATTCGTTTCTGCTCTGGGCTTATGGGCAGCGATTACTGATTCGCTCCGGCTATCGCGACAGCTACGGCAGCGACCACCACAAGAACTGGATGTGGACTACGCGCTCGGTTAATAATATCACCGTCAACGGCCAAGGCCAGGGTAAGCGGACGGCCAAAGCACAGGGCGAGATTATCGCTTTCAAGACAACTCCGGCAATTGATATTGTCGTCGGCGAGGCTGGCGCCGCGTATGAGCCGCCGTTGGAGAGGTTTACGCGAGCGATTATCTTTGTCAAGCCGGAACTTGTGGTTGTTTATGACAGGCTGGCGGCGAAAGAAGCCTCGACGTTCGAGTATTGGCTCCACGCGGTCAACAAAATGACCGTCAACGACCAGCACAATATCCAGGTCCGCAACAGCGATGTCGTCTGCGACATCGACTTTCTTACCCCGGCCAGCCTGACCTTTGCGCAAACCGACCAGTATGACCCAAATCCCCGGCCGCGCATAAAGCTGCGGGAATGGCATTTGACCGGCACGACGAGTGGAAAGAGTAAAGGAATCGAGTTCGTAACGCTGTATCGACCGCATCGAGCTGCGCAGGCGGCGCCGAACAAGTCGCATCTGGAGAAAATCGAAGGAGGATACCTGCTGACAGCCGAGCTTTCGGATGGCGAGTTTGCGGCGCTTCTCCCGACCGATGACCAGGCGGTACTAAAGGCCGGCGGATTGAAGAGTAAGGGAGCAATTAAGTGTGGTCTTAAGCGAGGGGGCCGGATGGAAATTGTGGGGACTGAGCAGTAAGCGAGAGCACACGCCATGGGCTAAAGCCCATCCTGCCGAGTGAAATGCAAATGGGGGAAGGGTTTCTTGACGTTTGGGCGGGGGTCGGGTATGTTTGTTGGCGATTGGTTCTGCGCCAAACGGATTTACAGGTTTTAGGAGCGAAACGGCATGGGCACTGACATGGAACAACTGTACCAGGCGCGGATGAAGCGGTATGTCACGGCGATGCGGAACGGCAAGCCGGATATGATTCCGATACGTCCGTTTGTGGCCGAGTTTACGGCGAAATATGCCGGCTATACATGCCAGGAGGTTACGCACGATTACGAAAAGGCCTTTGCCGCGGCGAGGAAGTGCGCGGCGGATTTCGACTGGGATGCGGTTGTCGGCAATATGGTCTATGTCTGGACCGGCCTAACCGAGGCTATCGGAACGAAGTACTACGCGGTTCCGGGGATTCATATTTCGGCTGATACCGGCTTTCAATACCTTGAGCCGTCCGAGGAAAACGCCTTTATGAAACCCGAAGAATACGACCAGCTTATTGAGGACCCCACGGGATTTCTGTTCAACGTCTGGCTGCCTCGCATATCGAGGGACGTTAGCGCGATGGGCGAGCCAACTTCGATGCGAAATAATCTTTCGTTTCTTAAGGGCGGTATGGCGATGCTGAGCTATTTCAATGCCTTCGGCACTCAGGCCGCCCTGCTGCGAAAAGAGTCGGGGACGGTCTCTGCGATTTCGGGTATTCTCAAGGCGCCGCTCGATATTATTGCCGACAAGATGCGGGGTTATTTAGGCTTGGTGGGCGACTTGATGGAGCGTCCGAAGAAGGTGATGGCGGCGTGCGAGGCGTTGATGCCGCATTTGACGCACGTTGCTCTTTCCGGAGCCGACCCTAACGTTCCTATCGGGTTCTGGATGCACCGGGGCTGCGTGCCTTTCGTGACAATGGAGCATTTCAAAAAGTTTTACTGGCCGACACTCAAACCGATCATAGAGGAGATATGGTCGCACGGACATCAGGTGCTGTTCTACGCCGAGGGTAATTGGAACGCTCATTTAGATTCTTTTGCCGAGCTTCCGGCCGGTTCGATTGTCTATCACGTCGATAAGGCGGATATCTTCGAGGCGCACAGAAAGATAGGCCACAAGTTCTGCCTCAGCGGCGGAATCTCGAATACGCTGCTGAGCTTCGGGACGCCGGATGAAGTGCGACAATGCTGCAAAAAGGTGATCGACGGGGTCGCCGGCGACGGCGGGTATATCCTGGACGCCGAGGCTATTATGCAGAATGACGTGGATATTGAGAACATGCGGGCAATGACGGAGTTTACGCGGGAATACGGAGTCTATTGAATTGATTATTGATTATTTACTATTGATTATTGGCTTGGGGACTTGAGATTATGGGTAAAGAGAAAACGCCAAAGAGGAAGCCGGGGGTGTGTATTCCCTGGGAAGAGAAGGCCAAAGAGCTTCCGGCGATTCTCGGCGATGAAGAGCTTGTCAGGAAGAAATGGGAAGATATCGACGCGCTGGGTTATGTTTATATCTGGCAGTGTTTGCTTTCGTTTTAGAGAAATGGTGTGCAGAGCACACCCTACGCAATGGATTCCTGCTTGCGCAGGAATGACAGCCTTTACTGTTTAGTTGGGTGGGTTTTCAATGGCTGCGAAAATTGATCGGCGTGGGTTTTTGAAGAAGGCTGCTGGAGCTTCGGCTGCCGCGATTGCATTTCCATATCTTGTTAGCTCTTCGGCGATGGGAAACGCGGGGGGCGTAGCTGCGAGCGAGCGGATTACAGTGGGTTTCATCGGGGTTGGCAGTCACGGGATCGGGATGAATCTGCAGACGTTCCTGGGCCAGCCTGATTGTCAGGCGGTGGCGGTATGCGATGTGGACACCAATAATATCAACACGGCGCGCAATCTGGTGAACCAGAAATACGGGAACACGGACTGCACAACGTATAAGGACTGGCGAGAGGTTATCGCTCGGGACGATATCGATGCGGTAATGATATCGACGCCGGACCATTGGCATGTGCCGATGTCATTAGCGGCGCTGAGGGCGGGCAAGGACGTCGAGTGCGAAAAGCCCACGCTGACCATCCACGAGGGACGGATTCTCGCTGATACGGTGAAGCGGTATGGGCGGGTCTTTCAATGGTCAACGGAGGATAGGGCCGTTTATGAGTATCACCGGATGTGCGAGCTGGTTCGCAACGGACGGATCGGCAAGCTGCACACCGTCCGGGTGGAATTGCCCGGCGGGCCGGACAATCCGGGCAACAACAAGCCGATGCCCGTTCCCGATGGTCTCGATTACGATATGTGGCTCGGACCGGCCCCGTGGCGACCCTACTGCGGGCCGGACCATCTGCCTTACCAGTGGCGGTGGATTCTCGATTATTCCGGCGGACAGTTGAGCGACTGGGGGGCGCATCTTCTGGATGGAGCGCAATGGGGCAGCAACACCGAGAATACCGGGCCTGTGGAGGTCGAGGGCAACGGCGTATTCTGCACGGGCGGGCTTTACGATACGGCCAAGCAATATGAAATTAGGTACAAGTACGCCGACGGGCTTGAGATGATCGTTAAATCCGGCAATCCGAGCCTGCGATTCGAGGGCAGCGACGGCTGGATTGGCAACGTCGGCTGGCGCTCCCCGCTGCAGGCCGAGCCGAAGTCCATTCTGGACTCCAAGATCGGCCCGGAAGAGATTCACCTTTATACGGCTCCGAGCGAACAACGTAATTTCCTTGATTGCGTGAAGTCCCGAAAGGAGTGCTACTTCCCCCCGGAGAAGGGGCAGCGGTGCTTTACGGTTGCGCACATCGGCAATATCTCGATGCTGCTCGGCCGCAAACTCCGGTGGAACCCGGAAAAGGAAGAATTCGCAAACGACGAGCAGGCCAACCGGATGCTTTCGCGCGCGATGCGCGGTCCGTGGCATCTATAGAGTTGATTACTGACTATTCATTATTGATTGTCGGGGAAAAAGTTATGATAGCTTTAAGGATCAGAATCTGGGTAGTTTTGTTGGTTGTTGGGATATGTTGCGTCGCGGCGGGCGGAGCCGGGCGTAAGGTGAACCTGCTTGGGAGCGACTTTTCACAGTGGCGCGGGGATACGGCTGATTGGTTTATTGCGGGCGATGCGATTCAAGACACGCAGAATGAAACGCTCCTCAAAGGCAAACCGGGAAACGGAGTCATTATCAATGGGCCTACGGGCAGGACTCAAAACATACTGAGCAAGGCCGAGTTCGGGGATGTTCAGGCGCACGTCGAGTTCATGGTGCCCAAGGGGTCGAATTCGGGCGTGTATCTTCAGGGACGGTATGAGATTCAGGTCTTCGATAGCTGGGGCGTGGCAGAGCCGCACTACTCGGACTGCGGGGGCATCTATGAGCGATGGGACGACAATCGCAACCCTCAAGGATTCGAGGGGTACGGTCCGCGCGTAAATGCGTCGAAGGCGCCGGGTCAGTGGCAGAGCTTCGACGTTGTCTTCCGGGCGCCACGTTTCGATAAGGATGGCAAAAAGATCGCCAAGGCGCGGTTCGAGAAGGTTATGCATAACGGGATACTTGTTCATGCGGACGTGGAATTGACCGGGCCTACTCGGGCGAGCACATGGAACGACGAGAAAGCCATCGGGCCGATTATGCTCCAGGGCGACCACGGGCCTGTGGCGTATCGCAATATTTGGATCGAACCTGCCGGGCCGAATCCGTTTTTTGCGATGGATACAGCGACCAAGGATGCAAAGCACCAGAGCGCAAAAGAGCAGGTCGAGATGGTTAAAGAACTGGGATATGCGGGGATCGGGCCTAATGCGGGCGGCGGCCTGGCCGAGATGTTCGCGGAATGCCAGAAGAACGGCCTGCAGCTTTACGCAGCTTACGTCGGGGCCAATATCGGGCCGGACCAGCAGAAATACGAGCCGGAGCTTGAGCAGGCGATTGAAACCCTAAAGCGAACAAATTCGATGATCTGGCTCTTCGTCCAGAGCAATAAGGACAAGGTTTCCTCGCCCGAAGGCGACGAGCGCGCCGTTGCGGTGATTCAGGAGATTGCGGATAAGGCGGCGACGAAGGGAGTGCGAGTTGCGCTCTATCCGCATACCGGATTCTGGGTGGAACGGGTCGAGGATGCGGTGCGCGTGGCTAAGAAGGTGGATCGGGCGAACGTCGGCGTGACGTTTAATCTGTGCCACTGGCTGAAGGTGGACGACGAAAAGAATGCCGAATCGCTGATTAAGCTGGCGATGCCCTATCTCTTCGTCGTTACGATTAACGGGGCCGACAGCGGCGGAAATGACTGGACGAGCCTGATTCAGACGCTTGATAAGGGCACGTTTGACATCGGTAAGTTCCTAAAGACACTGGCCGACAACGGATATACCGGCCCGATTGGCTTTCAAGGGTACGGAATCGGCGGCGACGCTTACGACAACTTGAAACGGACGATGGCAGCCTGGCACAGCCTTTCGGGGGTTATGAATTGACCGCCGGGAATCTAAACATGGATTACAGGTAATAAGGTGGAAACTCTCAAGCTACTGCGTGACTATTTTCCGACCGCCGTCTTTACAGGCGCGTGCCTGGTATTTATCAGCGAGGACTGGCGGGTTGAGCTTACCGAGCATAAGAACAAGGATTTCAGCAAATCCGGCGCCGAGCCTTCGATAATACGGGTGCGAATCGGCAAGAGGGCGCTTGACGGCGACGTGATTTCCGGGAACTACCATGAGGATTTTCAGCTTGCCTCGTTAGGCGAACTCGCCGAGCAGATTGAGAAATACGTGCAAATGGCAATCGGGACTAACCTGCGGGAGAATGTTGAGTAGTCCGTCGGGAAAAGAACCCCGGGTAGAACCCGGGGCTGATTGTTTTCATGGTTGATTCGCTGATTCGGGATATTGATGGGGGCGTTGTATTCACCGCCAAGGTTGTGCCCGGCAGCAGCAAGACCGCGTTCTGCGGGCTGCTGGACGGCATGATTAAGGTTAAGGTCGCCGCCGCGCCCGAGAAGGGCAAGGCAAATAAGTGCCTGATTGCTTTTTTGGCGAAGGAGCTCGGGGTGAAGAAAAGCGCTGTGACTATAGTATCGGGGGCAGGCAATCCCGTCAAACAGGTTCGCGTTGCCGGGGTGACAAGTCAAATCCTGAGCAGAAAACTCGGGCTGGACGGCTCGCCTTGAGAACAGCAAGCCTCTCAAGCCGCGCGCACGCCGTTCGCACGCGCAATCGCAGCAAGAACAGCAATTCGCCAAG
>JAFGTU010000310.1 GCA_016933985.1 Sedimentisphaerales bacterium
CTCCCAAAAGGTGATGCAGGTCTTCGTCCACCCGCGCCCAGGCCTGATGACCCCATACCTCTCCGACGACTGGTTCCGGCTCTGGAAAGCGGCCCTTGACGAAGCCCAGAAGCTCGATATGAACGTCTGGATATACGATGAAAACTCCTACCCCTCGGGCTTCGCCGGCGGACTCGTACCCGAAGCAATGCCCGAATCAAGAGGCAAAGGCATCCAATTCTCCGAAGCCAAGCAGCCGCCAAAACTAACCGAGGACGTCCTCGCAGTCTATACCCTCACCGACAGGGCCTTCGAGAACGTCACCGAAAAGCTAAAATCAGGCCAGGCCCTCCCCGACGCCGGATACCTCGTCGCCAAAATCAGCCTGGCCCCAACCGGCGGATGGTTCGGCGGAAAATACTACGTCGATCTGATTAAACCCGGCGTTACCCAGAAATTCATCGAGATAACAATGGAGGCATATCGCCGAGAGCTTGGCGGCCAATTCGGCAAGCGGCTCCCGGGCTGGTTCACCGATGAGCCCCACCTCGCACCAGCCGGAGGACTTCACTTCTCAGACACCCTGCTCCAGGACTTCCAAAACCGCTGGGGATACGACCTCCTCGAACACCTCCCAAGCCTCAGGCATACCATCGGCGATTGGAAACGCACACGCCACGACTACTACCAGCTTCTTCTCGAGCTCTTCATCGACCGCTGGGCCAGGCCCTGCTACGAATACTGCGAAAAATACAACCTCGAATTCACAGGCCACTACTGGGAGCACGGCTGGCCCGACGCAGGGCACGGCGGCGACAACATGGCCATGTACGCCTGGCACCAGAGGCCCGCTATCGACACACTAATGAATCAATACAACGAGGGAACCGGCGCCCAGTTCGGCAATGTCCGCGCAGTCCTCGAGCTCGCAAGCGTCGCAAACCAGCTCGGCAAGAAACGCACACTCTGCGAGGCTTACGGCGCAGGAGGATGGGATCTCCGATTCGAAGATATGAAAAGAATCGGAGACTGGCTCTACGTACTCGGCGTAAACACGCTCGACGAGCACCTCTCATACATCACTATCAGAGGCGCAAGAAAAAGAGACCACCCGCAATCATTCTCATACCACGAGCCTTGGTGGCCCGACTATCACGTAATGGCCTCATACTTCACCCGCCTCTCCGCCGCACTCTCGTCCGGCGAGCAGGTCAACTCCATCCTCCTTATCGAGCCGACAACAACAGCCTGGATGTACCAGACCGACGCCGCCCGTCTAAACGACATCGGCAGCCAATTCCAAACCCTCCTGACGGACATGGCCAAAGAACAGGTCGAATTCGACATCGGTTGTGAGGACATCATCGCCCGCAACGCCTCTACCAGCGGCAAAGCATTCATAATCGGACAACGTGCATACACAACCGTAATCCTGCCCCCGCTAACCGAAACCCTCAACGCAAAAACAATGGACCTCCTTGAAGCATACGCAAAGGCAGGCGGCAAACTCCTCTGCTGCGGCCTGCCCCCGACACTCGTCGAAGGCCGGCCCTCTGAACGCGGCAAGGCATTAGCCAAGAACCCCTCCTGGCAACGGATGGACAAGGTCCCACTCATAAGAACCCTGCTCACAAATTCCGCCGACCCCTTCGCAGTCAAGCTGAACCGCAACCGGGAAGGCATCCTCTTCCACCACCGCAGAAGACTAAAAGATGGCGACATCCTGTTCCTAACCAATACAAGCATCGACTCGCCGGCGTCAGGAAGCATCCGGGCCGCCGCAAAGAGCGCCCGGCAATGGAACCTCGAAACCGGCAAAAGCTACCCATACTCCTTCACTATAAATAACGCACGCCTCAGAGCCGAATTCGACCTGCCGCCCTGCGGAAGCATCCTGCTATTCCTCTCCGACAATCCCGCCAAATCGGCTCCGAAAGAAACGGCAAAAACAACTCCTATCCCCCCAACCGGTAAAACGACCGTCAAGCGCATCGCCCCCAACGTCCTAACCCTCGACTATGTAGATATAACCGCCGGAGGCGAAACAAAGAACGACATCTACTTCTACCAGGCAAATCAACTCGCATTCCAGAAAAACGGAATGGACCGAAACCCCTGGGACTCCGCCGTCCAGCTCCACGACAACCTCATAACGAAGAAATTCCCCACCGACAGCGGCTTCGAAGCAACATACAAATTCAAAATCGAAGGCAAACCCCCCGCCCCCCTCCACATCGTCATCGAACGCACCGACCTCTACCAAATCACCTGCAACGGAAAACCCGTCGCAGCCAAAAAAGGCGATTGGTGGCTCGACAGGGCATTCGGAAAAATCGACATAACCTCAGCCGCCAAGACCGGCGACAACGTCGTAAAAATCAAAGCATCCCCAATGACAATCTACCACGAGCTTGAGCCCGCCTATATTCTCGGCGAATTCGCTCTCGAGCCCGCCGACTCCGGCTTCGTAATAGCCCCGCCCACGCCCATCGGCTTCGGAGACTCCGATGCACACGTCACTTACCCCGATGGTACAATGTGGCTCACCGCAGGCGTCGCCTTCGATAACAGCGCCGATGAGCCGGATGACCCAAGCCCCGCCCTCGTCTTCGACCTCGGCAAGAAAACCGACCTGGCCGCGATCAAAATCTGGAACTACAACGAAATCAATCTCACCGCCCGCGGCGTAAAGGACCTCCGAATCTCGGCAGCCGCAGAGAAAGACGGACCATTCGACATTTCAATAGGCGATTTCACCCTCGACCAGGCGAAAAGCGGCTCGGCCGGCCCAACCGCCGAACCCAAATTCCCCCAAACCCTCAAAGTCAGCGCCCAAGGCGTCCGAATCGTGAAATTCGATATCCTCTCCAATCACAACGGCGTCAAGTTCCCCGCCGCCGACGGCTCGGTTGACAACGCCTTCACCGGCCTGAGC
>JAFGTU010000311.1 GCA_016933985.1 Sedimentisphaerales bacterium
AGCCCAACATCCTGTTCATCATGACCGACCAGCAATCCGCTCGCATGATGAGCTGCACGGGCAATAAATGGCTTAAGACGCCCGCTTTGGATCGCCTGGCGGCCTCCGGCATCCGGTTCGAGAGGGCCTACGCCTGCAATCCGGTGTGCGTGCCGAGCCGGTTCAGTTTGCAGACCGGCCTGATGCCCAGCGCAATCGGCATGGGACGCAACGAGGACTCCGAGCAATCCCAAGTAACCGACGCGATGATTCGTAATTCTCTGGGCAATCTCTTCAAGAACGCCGGGTACGAGACCGTCTATGGCGGGAAGGTCCATTTGCCCAAAAGGATGAATAACGTTCGGGACCTCGGATACCGTATGCTGACGGGCAACTCGCGCCAGGAGCTGGCCGATAAATGCGCCGAGTTCATCAAGGGCGAGCATAGCAGGCCGTTCTTTTTGTTCGCATCGTTTATTAATCCGCACGACATCTGCTACATGGCAATTAACGATTTCAATCGCAGCAACGGCGACTCAGCGATAGAGAATATCGACTCCCGGACGTGCGAGGCCCTTCTCGAGCCTGCTCGGAAGAGTGAAAATGTGGAGGCCTTTGTCGCTGAGCACTGCCCTCCGCTGCCGGAAAACCATGAGATACCCGGCGGGGAGCCTGAGTGCATTTCAACCAAATATACGCAGGCCCGTCCGTTTCGCGAGTGGGCGAGGAGAAACTGGACGGAAAGTCAATGGCGTCTGCATCGTTGGGCTTATTGCCGGCTGACCGAAATGGTGGATGCTGAGATTGGCAAGGTGCTCGATGCCGTAGAGCAGGCCGGCCTGCAGGACAAGACCCTCATCGTCTTTACCAGCGACCACGGCGATATGGATTCGGCCCACAAGCTGGAGCACAAATCGATACTCTACGAAGAGGCCGTCCGCATCCCGTTCATCATGAGCTATAAGAATGTCATCCCCAAAGGCCGGATCGACGATACTCACCTGGTCTCGAACGGCCTCGACCTGCTGCCCACCCTGTGCGACTACGCCAATATCAAGGCTCCTCAAGGCCTACCCGGCCTGAGCGTTCGCCGTCTGGCCGAAGGTAAATCCGCCCGAAACTGGCGGGACCACATCGTCGTCGAAAGCCAGAACGGCCGAATGCTCCGAACCGACCGCTACAAATACTGCCTCTACGACTCCGGACGAAATCCCGAGCAGCTCACCGACCTGGAAACCGACCCCGGCGAAATGCAAAACCTTGCCGGCCATCCCGCCAACGAAGCCGCACTTAAGAAACACCGCCAACTTCTGAAAGAGTGGACCAACAAGATCGGCGACGCGATCGGCACGAAGTACGTGTAGTCCTTGCAAGGGTGGTGATTTGCCGGCTGGCGGTGCGAATCTCTCCGGATGTCGCCGGGATGCCACAAGAAATGTCCGCACAAGGCCCTGAAAATCGCATTTATTCACTACCCGGCCCACATTCCTCCGACGCGAGAGAAAAAATAAAATAAAAAACCTTCTTGACTACATGGTCAATTGACCATATAGCATAATAAGTTGTTTAGGGTATTGGTTATGAAGGCTGATTTCGCAGGGTTTTGGAGTGTTAATTGTGAAGCCGTTGACTAAGAGGCAGGCAGAGGTGCTTATTTATGTGGAGGATTGTCTCAGTGGCGGCGAGCGGCCGACCCAGCGGGAAGTCGCGCGGCACTTCGGGCTGACTCAAAACGCGGCCTTTCAACTGCTGAAGTATCTCAAGAACAAGGGCTACCTTAGCGATTTACGGGGGCATCGCACGCTCAGACTCTCCCAAGAATATATAGAACGAAAAGGGCTTATGCCAGGCATCCGTCTTGTGGGCCGGGTCGCTGCGGGCGAGCCGATACTGGCCGAGGAGAATATCGAAGAATATATAAGCCTGCCGGATATGTTCGGACGGACGGACGATGCGTTTCTGCTCAAGGTCGTCGGCGACAGTATGGTCGATGAAGGCATTATGGACGGCGACCTTGTATTGGTCAGGTCGACTTCAACAATTGATAGCGGCCAAATCGGCGTGGTCCTGCTCGACGACGAGGCGACGGTCAAAAGGATATATATCCAGAGCAACCGGATAGCGTTAAAACCGGCCAACCGCGCCGCCGGCTATAAGACCAGATACATAAAGCGATCCGAAAGGGAGGTGCGCATAATCGGTAAAGTGATAGGATGTTTGAGGACCAATATAAATTAGGAGCGAAAAATGGATACGCAAATTCATATAGGGATAGCGGGCTGGTCTTACGCGGACTGGGAGGGGATCGTATATACCGGCTCGGTGGGCGATAAGCTCGAATATGTCAGCGGGTTCGTCGATGTTATTGAGATTAACAGCACGTTTTACCGCCCCCCTGCCGAAAAGAACAGCGCATCCTGGCTCAAGAGGACGTCAGCGAAGGCGGGGTTTTTCTTCACCGCCAAGCTGCACCGCGAATTCACGCACGAAGGCAAAATCGACCCTGCAACCGTCGAGCAGTTCCACACAGGCTTTAAGCCCCTGCTGGATGAAGGCAAGCTAAAGCAACTGCTCGCACAGTTCAGATACGACTTCACCGATTCGGCTCCGAACCGCAAGCACCTATCCGAGATAGTAAAGAACTTCTCAGATTCATTCAGCGTGGTCGTGGAGGTGCGGCATAAATCGTGGCAGATGCCTAACGCACTGAGTTTCCTGCAGGACCTTGGCGTGGCCGTCTGCAATCTCGATTATCCGATTGGCCGGGACTCATTCAATATGAAGCTGTGCACGGTGGGCAGGAACGGGTATTTCAGGATGCACGGGAGGAATAATGAGAAATGGTTCAGCAAGGCCGGCAGAGACGAAACCTACAATTACTATTACGACGATAACGAGCTTGGAGAAATTAAGAGCCGGCTTGATAAGCTTGCCGGGGCCTTCGAGACGCTGACCGTTATCGCCAACAATCATTATCGCGGGGCCGAGCTTGCCAACGCTCTCGAATTAAAATGCCTTTTAACAGGACAGAAACAACCTGTCCCGGAAGGACTTCTGCGGACATATCCGCAACTGGCAAGGATTGCCTTAAACCGGTAAGGGATATGAAATGATTACCAAAGTGAAGACGGTTCAAACACCCGATTTGTCCGCCATGCGGGACTATGCCCTGCTTGAAGCGACTGTACCTGCCGGGTTTCCATCGCCGGCGGCGGACTATGAGCAGGACCAGCTCGATTTGAATAAGCACCTTGTCGGCAATCCTGTCGCAACATTCTTCGTGAGAGTGACCGGGGATTCCATGATTGGGGCGGGTATTCATCATGGGGACCTTCTTGTTGTTGACCGTTCCCTTGAGCCGAGAGACAAAAACGTAGTAATCGCAGTTTTGAATGGCGAGCTTACCGTCAAAAGAATCAGAATGAATAACAAAAAGATTGCCCTGATGCCTGAAAACCCCAATTACTCCCCACAGGAAGTAGCCGCAGATACCACATTTGAAGTCTGGGGCGTCGTTACCAGTGTAATACACAAGTTATGAAAAAAGAGGTATTCGCACTTGTTGACTGCAATAATTTCTACGTCTCCTGCGAGCGGGTTTTCAACCCGAAGCTGGAGGGCAAGCCCGTGGTGGTATTGTCCAATAACGACGGCTGCGTTGTCGCCCGCTCCAACGAGGCGAAGGCATTGGGCATCGGCATGGGCGTCGCTGCCTTTGAGGCGGCGAATGTAATCAAAAAGCACAATGTGGAAGTCTTTTCGTCGAATTATACTTTTTATGCCGATATGTCCAGCCGGGTTATGGAGACCTTGTCAACGTTCACGCCCGGTATGGAGGTGTACTCTATTGATGAGGCGTTTTTGGATCTCGGCGGCATTTGCGGCTCTCTTGCGGACTATGGGCGTCGAATAAGGCAAACCGTCAAAAAATGGACCGGGATGCCGGTGTCAATCGGCATCGCCCGAACAAAGACGCTGGCTAAGATAGCCAACCACCTGGCCAAAAGGTATGTGCAATTCGACGGCGTCCTCGATTTTACAACTTTGGCAAATCCGGAGCAGGTTCTGGCAACGGCGCCGGTGGAAAAGGTCTGGGGCATAGGCATCAAAATGACCATTGTCTTGAAAAGGGCCGGGATAAACACAGCACTTGATTTGAGCAGGGCCGACATCAACTGGATCAGAAGCAAATTCGGCGTTGTTGGGGTAAGGACCGTTTATGAATTGAGGGGGGATTGCTGCTACGATCTGGAACAGAATCCGCCTGCGAAGAAATCCTTGGTTGTGTCTCGTATGTTTGGCGTTCCTATCGAGTCCGTAGAGGAGTTGAAGGAGGCCGCAGCCAGCTACGCCGCCAGGGCGGGCGAGAGATTGAGGGAGCATAAGCTGGCGGCCGGGGCGATGAGCGTCTTTGTGACAACCAGCCGATTTATAAAGGACAGGTATTTCAACTCACATACCGTTGAGTTTGCCGTACCAACCAGCGACACAACAGAACTTATCAGGGCGGCTTTATTGAGCATAGAAAAGCTTTATCGGAGAAATTGCCGATTCAAGAAGTGCGGAGTCATTCTGACCGGGCTTGTTCCTGAAAACCGTGTGCAGCGGTGCTTATTCGATGATGTCAATAGGACGAAATCTGCTCGGCTGATGCGAGTTGTGGACGCGATAAACGCCAAAGTGGATTCCCCGATCCACTGGGCGGCCGAAGGATTAATTCAGAACTGGGGAGTTAAGTTTCTCCGCCGCTCAAAACGATTTACGACTTCCTGGAATGAGCTGCCCGAAGTGGCATAACAATCGGTATGGCGGTTCTGGCCTATCTATTGCCTACCGGGCGATTTCCTTTCGGAGCCATTCGATGCTCTGCTCGATCTTTCCGGGGGCCGCTTCACATTCTATGGAAAGCCAGCCGTCCCAATCCATATCCTTGAGCAGCTCGATGCATCCTGCGATGTTGTCGGCGTTGACTCCTTCTCCGATGCCGACGACCGAGCAGGCGATACCGGTCATCCCGCCGCGGACGGCCTCGGCCAGCTCCGCGCTAACATCCTTGATATGACAGTGCGAGACCTTGTCGCGAAAGCGCTTGAGAAACTTGACCGGGTCCTGCCCCGCGATGAAGACATTGCCCGTATCCATGTTCAGCCGCAAGTACGGTGAGTCATAGAAGCTGAGAATCTGCTCCATACAATCCGGGTCGGTGGTGTACGGTCCGTGTGGTTCGACGTTGATAATGATCTCGTACCTCTCGGCCCACTCGAGCACGACGCGATAGTATTGTTTCATAAGGGCCATCACCTCGTCGTCGCTATACCCGTCGGGCTTTTTCCCGCCGTCGGTCGTATCGACACAGGGACAGCCAAGCGCCTTGGCAAACTGGATGGACCGAGTAGTGTAGCCGATCCCTCGATGCTGACCCTCCGGGCACGACATCGGATAGGCCGCATCGAGCTGGGAGACCTTCAGCCCCATCGAATCGAGGTAGCTCTTGAGCTTGAGCGGATCCGAATGGAGCGGTATGTGCGGGCTGTAACCCAACGCTTGAACAAAGTAGTCCCCGTCGATAGTGCCGAACTCGACGTACTCCATACCGTGATCCTTTGCAACCCGGCAGGGAACCTCATAAGAGACATCAAGGTGCCGCCAATTATCTACATGCATGCTCAACTTTATCATAACTTCACTCCTTTTCCCGGGAGGCCCGGCGACTATCTATCGATATCGGTTCTGCCGCTCTTGAGGCGGACTGATTTACCCTTCCAGAGGAATTTTCCTGTTAGCCCTTGGGGCAGCGTTATGTGCCCCTTGACACCCGATTGGCCGTTTCGCTCGATCCTCACTTCAATCACGCCCAAGGGGTGTCGCATCTTGCCCTCGACCCATTTCAACGGCCCCAGGAACGGTTCAATGCGCACGGATTTGAATCCCGGCTCGGCCGGCCCGATCCCGCAGACCGTCGCCAGCAGGTCATAGTTCGGGCTTGCACTCCAGGCGTGACAATCCGATCGCGTCGGCTCGGGCTTTTCGGCAAATGTAGTAAGGCCCAGTTTCAGCATATCACGCCAGGGTTCGAGCATCTCGATATAGCGGTCGCCCAGACCGGCCTTCTTCATCGCTCTTATCAGGTAGAAATGATAGTAAAAAGTGCACTGCACGAGGTCTTTGTCGGCTATGACTTTCTGCATGAAAGCCCCCTGCCGTTTGGCCGGGATCATATCAACAAGCACGGCCATTATATTCGTGTGCTGGCTGAACATCTTTTTTCCCGGCGTATCGGCCAGCAGACCTCTCTCCTCGTCCCAGCATAGCTTATAGGTTGCCTTTTTGAGCGATTCGGCAAGGTCGCGATAATGGCGGGCCTGCCCGGGCTGATCAAAGGCGTCGGCCAATTCCGCTGCGTAATTGAGCGCATAGACGAATTGAAGCGTCACGATTGCCGAGTTGCCGTTCTTGACGCCATCCGGCTCGCCCGATTCGTACTGAGGGACCCAATCGACATAGTTCCACCAGGGCAAGACCCCCAGCATCCCCGTTTCGTTGATATGCCGCTCGAACCACTCCAGGACGGCGCGGACGCCCGGCAGGAACCTCTGCACAAATTCCGGGTCATCGCGGTGCATCCAGTGATCGTGAATCATCGCAATCCAGAACAGCGAATAAGGCGGGATAATCTGCTGGACGCAGTGCGGATACCGGCTGGCCGTCAGGCCCTCGGGGATGCGCGAATCGTCGAACTGCATAATGGCGTTGCGCATCAGGCGGTCGTCGCCGGAGACATAAAGAGAAATGAACGTCTGTATCCGCGTGTCGCCGGCGTACTGGAGCTGCTCGTAATACGGGCAGTCGTAATATGTCTCGCCGGCACAGAGCCCGGCCGTCCGCCAGCCAATCTTCCAGATATCGGCTAATGTTGGGTCGCTGCTCGCAAAAGAAGCTTTCTCAACGAACGGATAGCCCGTAACTGTGCCGTAGAAATCGTGAATAGTCAAAGGGTCATCGGCAGTCTTGATTTCCATCTGCAGGTAGCGATACGTCCGAAACCACAAAGGCCGAAACAACCTCTTCTCGCCGCCGTCGGGCAGGAATATATCCTGGTAGCCGCGAATTTCGCGTCCCTCAATCTCATCACGATGACCCTTCCCGCCCTGCTTATCAACCAGGGCCTCGGCATACTCAAGGGTTATTTTACCGCCCTTTCCGCCGCCGACCAGCAGCTCCGGATACGCAGCCGTCAGGAACGTCTGATCGAGCAGTATTGTCGCGGTCGTATGGGCGGGAATTTCCAGAGGCTTGCCGCCTTTGAGAAAACCGTCATCAATCTCTTTGGGTGTTGAGAGCGCAATTTTTTTAATACGCTGCAGTCGGTCCTCCATAGGAGGGATCGGCCTTGGCTCAAGCGCCCAGGGCACGCTGAAGTTGCGCACGCCGTAGGGCACGCCACGTCCCAAGGTCCTGGCCTTATCCCAGTTCCCATCGTCATACTCGCTGCTATTCCAGCCCCACGGATATTCCGAGGCATCGACGCGGTCGCCCGGGCCAACCACGATAAATGCCCAGTTCAAACGACTGCGTTCGATGGGAACGGGCGAATAGGCCAAATTCTGCATCACCTTCCACTGATTGTCCGTATTGACAATGGCCTCGGCCTTGGAATCGCCCTGGACGATAAAGGCCGTTCTATTCGTCACCTGGGCGAAGGGAATATGCTCGCCGAAGTTCCAGACGACGGCGGCGAGGACGTTCCTTCCCTCTTTGAGAAACGGCCCGATATCCACCGTCTCGAAGCGCCAGTGGTCCAGGTCGCCGCGGGCAGGCCCCATACAAGCCGCCCCGCCGTTGACAAACAGCCGATACCGATTGTCTGCAGAGACGTGGATCACGAAACGCTGCGGCTTGGCTTTCAAATCGAATTTGCGGCGAAAGAGAAACACCCCATAGTCATTCCCCGGCGCCTCAGGATGGGCAATCCACTCTGCGGCCCAGCGGTCATTCAGCAGACCGGGGTTAATTTCGACCTTGAGCGATTCGACGCCCACAACCGAGTCGCCCCAAAGAACAACGAGCAGACAGAACACTTTTCGAACCATACAGCACCTCATAAATCGACGATCCTTGCTGTTTCTTTGGGTTCCTGCGGAGCCACAGATACTATGTTGTCTGGAATCTACCTTTTTGCCGCCCTTGCTTCAACAAGAAAGTTGCATTTGGCCCGCGCTACCGGGCCAAATAACGTTTGACAGCACTGTTCAGCCCGCCAATAATCGATTCCGAATTTCTTTGGATATCGGCAAGAAGCATTTTGAATGGAGGCCGGCTATGGAATCGAATCCGCTTGTATCGCTCTCAATCGCTGCACTGCTTGCTTTGACTGCATCCATTTCGTTCGCCGGCGAGAGTGCCCTCGATTTCTCGCCGCAGCCGGAGGAGCAGCAGCTTCCTGAAGCCATGCACTCACAGATGAAGGAGCTGCCATGTATCACCGCCGGGCGTGAAAAGGCGGACCTGAAGGGAGAAGACAACCGGGTTTTGCAAGCGGCGGTTGACTATATCGCCGGTTTGGGAGGCGGTGTGGTCGAGATCGCAGCCGGAAGCTACACGATGTACGACTCGCTGCACCTGCGCTCGAACGTTACGGTTCGCGGAATCCAGGGCAAGACAATACTACACAAGGCCGCCGGCGTGGAATCGCCTTTGGCCCTGGACGGCGACTTCGGCGAGCAGCAAATTACCCTGGTGAATCCGGCGGGCTTTGAAGTCGGCTGCGGCGTGGCTGTGTGGGACGACGGCGCGGGCGGATTCCACACTACGGTCGCCCGCATAACCGGCCGCAGCGGCAACACCTTTTCCATCGACAATCCACTTATGGCCGACTGCATGGTCAATAACAAGGCCAAAGCGGCAACGGTCTTCCCGGTCGTCAGCGGCTACAACATCAAGAACGCAAGGGTCGATGGGCTCACCATCGACGGGAATAAGGATTCCAACATCCATCTTAACGGCTGTCGCGGCGCGGGCATCTTCCTTTACCGGGCCTTCGGGACGCTCATCACCAACTGCACGGTCCGCAGCTACAACGGCGACGGCATCAGCTTCCAGCAGTCGAACGATGTCACAGTCGCCGACTGCATCAGCGAGGACAACGCCTCGTTAGGCATTCACCCGGGCAGCGGCTCGCAGCGTCCGTTCGTTCGCAAGTGCATTTCCCGCAGGAACGGCGGCGACGGCCTATTTCTCTGCTGGCGGGTCAGGCACGGACTATTCGAGGATAACGAGCTCGAGGGCAACGGGCAATTCGGCATCTCTATCGGACATAAGGATTCCGACAACCTGCTGCGGCGCAACGTTGTCCGCGGGAACGCCCAGAACGGGGTATTCTTTCGCAACGAATCGCTCGGAATGGCCGCCCATCGAAATCGGCTTGAAGATAACGTAATTGAGAACAACGGGGCAGCCGGCGGAGCCGCCGGCGTTCGTATTCGAGGTCAAACAAACGACCTCGTATTCAAAAACAACACTATCCGCGATACCCGCCCGAAGGACTCCCAAACACAGACCATAGGAATCCAAATGGAAGAAACGGTCGGCGAGGTCGTTCTCGATGGGAATACGATAGAAGCCACGACCGCCATTGACGATAAGCGCCTGCGGAAGACACAATAGATTCCGGGCAAGGGCAGCGAGGAGGCTACCCCGCTTGGCTTTGACTGCAATATGAGGACAGCGCCTGCCGACGCAGAAGACCATCAAAAGACGTTGCGCCTCCAGCGGCGCTTGGCGCGCCACATAAAGAGCCAGCCGACAAACATATACCCGACCATACACTTCAGCATCCAGCCCGTCGATTCAGCGGCATTTGCCGAGTCCAGACCGGGCCAATAGTAGTAACCGGATGAATCGGTCACACCGGCGGCGACAACAGCGGCCTGCACGAAAGGATTCGTATCCAAATATGTCCACACCCAGTCCATATCGCCGCGCGTTATTCCAACAGTCAGACCGATCAAGATCGGTGTCAGCGCCCAGATTGACCCAGCCAGGGCGAAATTGGCGATTACGGCGGTCGTTGTGTGCCTGAAGCGCGCGCTGAAGTATATCCCCGTGCCCGAGAGAAAGGCGACTACCCACGCCGCCAGCATACCGCAATGAACGATGGCGAGCGGATGAATATACCCAACCATGCTGAAGACTATCAGGTGGCCGAAGAGCAGACACCAGGCCGGCATGCACCGGCGCACAACACCGGCGAATTTGCCAAAGAGTATCTGCCGGTCGCTCAAAGTCGTTGTCAGCAGCAAAGGCCACGCCTGCGATTCCTTCTCCGAAGTGATGCACGTCGCCGGGAGAATGGCCGTATTCAGCATTGCGATCCCGGTAAAGATGACAACGTACATAACTTGAACACCCGCCTCATCGAGAACACGCTCGAAAATACACAGGGCATAGGTTATCCCCAGCAGAATCAGGCCGACTGCAATTGCGATAGCCATGCGGATTTTGCGGCGTCCGAGAACCGGGGTTCTCAGCTCCTTCCACATAACTGCCGGTCCGACCACACGCCTCGGCGGAGCGAATCCCCTCAGGGATGACGACAGTCGGCGGGCCTTTTTCGAGTACGTCTCGCCCGACTGCCCCGTCGCCTGTCGCAGCGCCACCTTACGCACTATGCACACCGAAAAGAACAAGACGACGCCCGAAGCGGCCAACATTATCCCGCAATGCAGGTTCCAGAACCTGGCGGCCAGGCCGCCCACGCCTCCACCCATAGGCGAGATCATGGTCGCCGTATTGTATATCATAACGCCATAGGGGTTTGGGAAGAAAATGGCTGCCGTCAGGCGAGGCTCGGGCCAACGGTCGGTGAAGAAATGATAGAGGAAGCCGCTTAGCCACGGCAGCAGGCCGAATATCACGAAGAGCATCAGCATCGTTACAATCATCACCACGTAAGCCTTTCGTGTGAATACCGAAAAGAACAGGCTCAGCGACCCGACGAAGATCACCGCAGTGAGAGTTACGCACAGGCTCGATACGACATAATCCCACGGCACCCCCCCGAATACACGGACTATCGCCAATAAAGGCAGGCTTATGCCCAGGATCAGGATTATCTGCAGCAGCTTGCTAAAGAGCTTGCCGATAACGATCTGGAAGCTGTTGATCGGCGTAGTCATAAGCAGGCCGAGCGTGCGGTGATAGACCTCGTCGCTGATGGAAGTGCTCAGCATTATCAATGCGATAATCTGCGCGGCGATGAATTGAAACCATATCACGAAGGATGTTATGCCCTTGCCGGCCACGGCCATTCGCGAGACCTGGTTCATGCTGCCGCCCCCGCGAGGGACGGCCTCAAGCCAAAACAGCGCCAGGAAAACCGTTAAAAGCGCCAGGTAAGCAAAGCGAAGGACGTAGTTCCGCCGCCGACGGCTCGATACCCGAAGCTCCTTATCGAAGATCGGCCCGGTTAGCCACGACATGCTTATAACGCGCCGACCAAAATCCAATGCACAGGCAATCATAATTCCTTCTGAAGAAACTTAAAAAACGTTGCACCTAAGCCGGCGCTTGGCGCGCCAGGCGAAAAGGAGCCCCAGGGACGCATATCCAAGGGCACACGCCGCCATCCAGGCAGTGGCGTCCCATGCACTCTTGTTGCTGTAATCGACCCAGTGATAAGTGCTCAAGCCCTTCCCGCCGGCCGTCGCATCCATAATTACAGCGATATGAACAAACGGATTAGTGTCCAGATAGGATTCGACGAAGTCAAGATCAACCAGGTCGATCCCCGCCATGAGCCCCATCACCAAAGGCGCTATGCCCCAGACCACCGCAGCTAATGCAAAATTGGCGATGACGGCGGTGGTCGTATGCTTAAAGCGCGCGCTGAAATATAATCCGCTGCCGGAGAGAAACACCACCAGCCAGCCCACGAGCATGGCCGTTTGAAAGACCGCAACCGGACGGATAACCCCTGTCAGCACAAAGAGAATAATATGGCCGAACAAGAGACACCAAATCGGCAGGCTGCGGCGCAGAACGCCGACAAACTTGCCGCCCAGTATCTGCCAGTCGTCCAATGTAGTCGCCAAAAGCAGAGGCCATGCCCGCGACTCCTTCTCCGAGGTGATGCATGTAGCCGGCAGAATAATCGCAAACAGTGTTCCCAGGCTCATGAAGATCAGGCCGTACACGATATGAGTCCATTCATCGTCCAGGGCGTTCGTGTCGGCGAAAAACGCATAAGTTAGAAACAGCAGAATTAGACCCAGCGCAATCGAAATCACAAACGCCAGTTTGTGTCGTCCGAACAGAGGGCTTGCCAATTCCTTCCAGAGGATCGCCGAGCCCCTGACCCGCCGAGGCGCACGCCGAAAGGCCTGCTCGACAGTCATGCCGGAGCCCGGTTCCGACGGCGGACGATCCTCCTTCGGCGATCCGCCCGGTTGCCCGCTGGCTTGGCGCAGGGCCACCCTGCGAACCATAAGCACCGAGAGAAACAGCAGCACAACCGAACCGCCTAACATCACAGCACACTGTATCAGCCAGGGTGCTCCTGACAGCCATCCCACCCCGCGAGGCGACATCATCGCGTCGGTTGCTATCGCCAGGCAGATGTAGGGATTGACGTATGAAACAGCATCTATAAAGCCCAATACACTCCAAGGGCCGGATTGGCCGATCTCAAGATACATAACGCCAAAAAGAGGCACAAGGCCAAAAACCACCCAGACGGTCAGCGTGGTAAGTATGATGACGACATACGCCCTTCGACTGAATATCGAGTAGAACAGACTCAAAGACCCGACAAACAGAACCGTCGTCAGCGTTATACACAGCCCTGAGACGATATACCCCCACGGCACGCCGCCGAAGACGCGCACAACAGCCAGCAGCGGCAGACTGATCGCCATAAGAAGCAACAACTGCAGCAGCTTGCTCAGCAGCTTGCCGGTGACAATCTGGCAACTGTTGATCGGGGTGGTCATCAGCAGGCCGAGCGTTTTGTGGTAAATCTCGTCGCTGATAGACGTGCTGAGCATAATCACCGCAATCATCTGCGTTGCGATGAACTGAAACCAGACAATATACGCGATTATCGTTTGCCCGGCCCGGGCCATCCGGGAGGTTTGATACAGCCCTGATTGCCCGGAAGGCACCGCGTCGATCCAGAACATAATCAAGAACATTGTCAGCAGGGCCAGGTAGCTGAACCGCAGCAGGTAATTTCTCCGCCGCCGGCTCGATACGCGAAGCTCCTTATCGAAGATCGGCCCGGTCAGCCAGGAGAGTCTCGGCCTCAACGAGAGAACACTTGTCAGAACATCGTTCATAAGCACATCAAATCAAAACACATTGCGCCGAAATCGGCACTTCGCACGCCAGGCAAACAACAACCCGACAAATACGTAGATGATCATCGTCTTCGTCATAACCATCGTCGCGGGTTTGAACTTGATTCTTTGACCAAAAAAACGGTATCTGAGTCCTTGCAGAGGCTTCCATGCGTGGTCACGGCCAGATGCACCGCTCATGAGAACACTTATTTGAGCCGCCGGATTGGCCACAATGCACACCCTGGCGATATCACGTCTTTGCATTATTATCGATAACTGATCACCGACGGTCGGAATGACAATTCAGAGCAAGAGTGCAAGGCCGAACGTTGCGACCATGGCCCAGATAGTGCGACGAAACCTGGCGCTGAAATACAGGCCGACGCTCGTGAGAAAGACCGCTATCCACACCATGATCATAATGAAATGAAGTATGGCGGCCGGATGAATGTACCTGAGAAAGACGAACAATATAATATGACCCACCGCCAACAGCCATACCACCAGGCATCGCCGCAGGACCGCCGCCGCCTTGCCGGCAAGTATCTGCCAGTCGTTCATGGAGGTAGCCAGCAGAATAGGCCACGCCTGCGATTCCTTCTCGGATGTGATGCTGTTTGCGGAGAGCACAATGTGAAATATCATCGCTATCGCTACGAACAGCAAGATATATGAAACGTGGACGAAATCCTTGTCGAGGTATCCCTCCCGCGCCCAGGTACAGTACGTAGCCAGTATCACAAGAACGGTTATCACCAAGCCGATAATGCTGTTGCGTCCTTCGGCGCCCCGAATAAAAGGAGCGCGTATATCCTTCCAAAGGACGGGCCAGCCTTTCACGCGTCTGATTACACCGTCCGTTTCCCGAGTTTGCATAGAACCGGGCAAGAGTCTCGACAATCTCAGCCTGCGTCCGGGCCTTGCTGCGCCAGGCTCTACATGCGCGGTCGCCTGATGCAGCGCGACCTTCCGCACAATACTCGCGCTAACAGCCATCAATATAACGGACAAGCCCAGCATAATCACGCAGTGCACGGGCCAATAGAATCCGGCAATACCGGGGGGCAGCGCCGGCGAGACCAACATCGCAGTGTTAAGCGTCATTGCATAGAAAGGGCTGACGTGAAAAAAGACGTTCCAGAAAAGCATAAGAGAAGGCAGAGGCGGACCCGCCCCACCGGCAAAGCTCGCCGGGCCCACCCGCAGGACGCCGATCATGGTCGGCAGCAGCAGGAAGAAGAAGCCTATCGCAAGGATTGTCTTGATAATTACGACATACGCCCGGCGGTTGCCTATCGAATAAAACAAGCTCAGCGTCCCGGCGAAAATGACAGCCGTAAGCGTTATGCAAAGACTCGAAAAAACGTAAGCCCAGGGCACGCCCCCGAAAACGCGCATAACCGCCAGCAACGGCATACTAATCGCCAGAAGCAGCATCAACTGCAGCAGCTTGCTGCTCAGCTTTCCGAAGACTATCTGGAGACTGCTGATCGGCGTGGTCATTAGCAGGCCGAGCGTCCTGTCGTAAATCTCATCGCTGATGGAAGTGCTGAGCATTATGACGGCAAGCAACTGGGCCGCGACAAACTGAAACCCCACAATCGTCGAGACAACAGTTCTACCGGCGAGGGCCATTCTCGATTTTTGAAACGTCGTTGAGGCCTGGCCGACCACCATACTCCGCCACGCCATAACGACAAAGGCGGTCAACAACGCCACGTACACAAATCTCAGAACGTAGTTTCGCTTCCTGCGGCTTGAGACTCGCAGCTCCTTGTCCAACAGCGGCCCGGTCAGCCGAACCGGGCTCAACGTTTTCCACAGTCTGCTCGCTGTCGTAATCATACGCGTCTCTTAACACAAACAAAGCACGCTTCTCACAAAATCGGCAAGGCGACGCCCAAAGCCGAACATACTGCTTTGAAGCCCGCCCGCCCCTCAGTGCACAATGCCTTTGGTCAATTGGAGGAATGCGTCGTCGAGCTTCAGTTGTTCGGGCTGGAGAAAGACCAGGTCCAGATTCGCCTTAACCAGCGTTCGAGCGATAAGCCCATCCGTCTTTTCGCCGTCGTGAAAGGTTACGGAGATGTAATTATCGACGATTTTGGCCTCGCGTATCTGCGGCAGCGACGAGAGCAACTCGACGGCTTTTTCCTGGTCCGCAGCCACCTGAAGGCGAACCTTGCTCTGAATTCCCAGACGCGGTCGAATCTCATCCAGCGTCCCGCTAAAGACCATTTGGCCGTGCTCGATAATGCCGACGTGGTCGCATATCTGTTCGAGTTCGCTGAGGATATGGCTCGATATCATAATCGTTTTGCCCATCCGCTTTAGCTCTCGCAGCAATTCCCTGATTTCGATCCTGGCTCGCGGGTCAAGCCCGCTGGCCGGCTCGTCGAGGATAAGCACCTTCGGGTCGTGAATCAGAACGCGCGCCAGGCCCAGGCGCTGCTGCATCCCGCGCGAGAGACTATCGACCGTCGCGGCCTGCTTGGACTGAAGGTCGGTCAGCTCGAGCACGCCTTCGACGATGGCCTTGCGTTTCATCCGATCGATGCCGAAGGCGGCTGCGAAGAACTCAAGGTACTCAAAAACCTTGAGGTCGTCGTAAACGCCCATGAAATCCGGCATGTATCCGACCAGCCTGCGAACCTTTTTGCCGTGCTTTCGGACGTCCAGCCCGTCGATGAACGCCGTGCCGTGCGTCGGCTCGAGCAGCGTTACGAGGATGCGCATTGTAGTCGTCTTTCCGGCGCCGTTCGGCCCGATGAACCCAAAGATGTCACCATGTTCGACAGTAAGGTTCAGGTTGCTGACCGCCGTCAGGTCGCCGTAGTCCTTGGTCAAATTCTGCGTTTTTATCATTGTCTTGCTTCCCCGTCATTTTGTTTTGGAAAGACCACAAGCCGCACCAGTTGAATATGGTCGTATTTGCACGAACGCGCATCGACTGCAAAGGACGTCGGCGCCCGCTCGTACTCGACGCACACCGCCGCCGCCCCGCGCGCCAGGTAGGCGTCAATCGCCCGCGTTCTCTGAAGGCATCCCTGTGCGAAGTATGCGTGCTCGCGCTTTAGTGTCCCGGTGTCGTCCGACGAGCGACCGTCATAGTATGAGCTTCGCAGGCTGTTATAGTCGATTCCGCGCCAGGCGTCTAAGCGTCCCGGCGTGGCGCTAAACTGCTCGGCGGCGTGGGCCTCGATTATCCTATCCAGGCGGATTCCCATTCCGCCGTCAACCAGGACGCAGCCGGCAATAATAGGGGCATCGGATTCGTTGGAGACTTTCACGGTGATCTTATCGCCCTGCCGACTAACCTCTGCGGCCAACGGAATCTTCTCGACGGGCGCCTCGTTCGTCAGGCACTGAATCGTCCATATATTGATGGGCAGAGATGAGGGCAGGTTGGCCCCGTCTTCCTGTTCGCAGTAGATTTTCCTGCCGCCGGTATCGCGGCGGTACGACCATATAGACTGCTCGGTGGGCGCAATACCCGACCACCACTGGTTCCGGCCGAGATTCTTGAGACGGTACTCGGCGCTGCGTGGCGCGAACAAGCCGCAATAATACGTTGACCATGCAGTCCTCTCATTCTCAATGGCGTCGATGATGGAGACGACCCGCATTTCCAGGTCCCCGCTTCGCAGGTATTGAACGCCATAGTACGCAAACACGGTGAAGACCACGATCCAGAACGTGCACGTCAGCCAGGTCAGCGGAAGCCGGTCCACGCGCTTTAGTACGATATAGTCCACCGGCCCCAACAGAACCGCCAGCACCACCAGCAGAAGGATGACCCACCAGATGTTCAAAGGCCGAATGCCTTTATAAAGGAAATTCATTACCGCATTGTTGGCCGCCTGGCCAAGACCGATCTCATAGTAGTTCTGGTTCTGCCGACTTACGTTGCTCTTTTCGGCATCCTCCTCGAACCGAATTGTCCGAAATGTATCGACCACGCCATCCCGCCTCCTCGCGGCGCCTGTTGAAGACTCCAGTGGCGTAACGCCGTACCCATCTTCGAGGACCGCCCTGACGCGGCCTACCCAGAATCTCGATGATCGCGCCCTGTACCTGTCGTTGAGTGTTGCAGGGTCAAACGCCAGGACACCTACCCGCCCAAACCCAACGTTCCCCGCAGCAAACAGGCAATCATTCGCGTCGCTCATTTG
>JAFGTU010000312.1 GCA_016933985.1 Sedimentisphaerales bacterium
ATCGTCGCAAAGGCCGGCCAGCAGCACAAGGCCCGCGACGGCAGGACAAGGGGCAACGTCACTATTGCGACGAATATGGCCGGGCGAGGAACAGACATCAAGCTCGGCCCCGGCGTCGCCGACATAGGGGGCCTGCACATCCTCGGAACGGAACGCCACGAGGCAAGAAGAATCGACAACCAGCTTCGAGGCCGCTCCGGCAGGCAGGGAGACGCCGGCTCAAGCCAGTTCTTCCTCTGCTTCGACGACGACTTGATGAGAGTCTTTGCCCCCGAATGGACTGTCAAGGCCCTGTCATGGATAGGATGGGAGGAAGGCCAGCCAATCTATCACAAAAGAATCAGCAAAGGAATCGGGAAGGCCCAAAAGAAAGTCGAAGAGAAGAACTTCGAGGTCCGCAAGAGCCTGCTCGAATACGACGAGGTGATGGACTACCAGAGAAAAATCTTCTACTCCAGAAGGCGTCACGTCCTCGCCGGCAAGGGCCTCAAGGACGTCATCACCGAGATGATTAACGCCGCAATAGCAAAAAACTGCGACACCATTCTCGACGAGGCATACCCGTACAACTGCATCGTCGAATGGGCCCGCGCCAATTTCGGCGCAGACATCAAGCTCGCTGATATTGCCGGGGCGCAGGCCGACGAAATCGAACAGCTTACAAAGGCCCAGGCGAAGGAGGCCGCCACCAACAACATCTCCCTCTCGATGGGCGAATACCTCGAAGACTACGCCGACCCGCAGACCTGGGACATCCAGGGCCTCTGCAAATGGGCGATGAGCGCATTCAGCGTCAACCTCAGTCCCAACAAGGTCAAGCAGCAATCGCCGGAAGAGATCGAAGAGCAGCTTATCGAAGCGGCAGCCGAGCAGGTGGACAAGAAGGACGCATCGCAATTGGCCGAGTTTCTCAAAGAAGATTATGCCCTGCGAATGTTCGCCGAATGGGCCTGGTCCAAGTTCGATATAAAGCTGGATGTCGCCGAGCTAAAAAACCTGTCAAAAAAGCAAATCCAGGACCGCCTCGTCGAGCAGACGGCGGAAAAGTACAAACGAAGAGAGGTCGAGTACCCCGTCGAATTCGCGATGAACATGGTCTTCGGGCCGCAAGGCCCCAATGTCTATGCATTCGAGGCCCTCGCGAACTGGGCCAACAAGAAATACAAGGCCGATTTCAAGGCCGAGCAGATACAGAACGCAAAGCCAAAAGAACTGCATCGCCAACTGCTCAAGCTCAGCGAAAGCTTCAACAACGGCAGGCTCGATGAGGAGGTGGATCGGAAGATCTCGGCGCTGAGCATCCCCAAGCTGACCGAATGGGCCAACGAAAGACTCGGCCTTTCGTTGACGGAGAACGACCTTCTCGAAGGCCCGGAGCTGAAAGACCAGCTCTCGCGCTTCGGCCGCGAGTTCCTCCGGAGCGAACTCAGTGACCTCGAAAGATACGTCCTCATCCAGGTCTATGACTCGTCCTGGAAGGACCACCTCTACACGATGGACCACTTGAAGAACAGCATCTGGACCCGCTCATTCGCCGAGAAGGACCCAAAGACCGAATACAAGCGCGAAGGCTTTAGAATGTTCGAGGAGATGCTCGAATCCGTAGAGGACCGCGTCACCGACATCATCTTCCGCGTCCGCCTCGAAGCCGGGGCAAGAGCGAGAAACGTCTGGAACGTGAGCCGGACCAGCCACGATGAGGTAGGCCAGTTCGCAATGGCCGAACGCCAGCGCGCCGCAGCCCAGGCTCCCCAGGGCGAGGTCAAGGTAAAGCAGATAAAGCTCGAACAGCCCAAGGTTGGAAGAAACGACCCATGCCCCTGCGGAAGCGGCAAGAAATACAAAAAATGCTGCGGTAAATCCTCGTAAAGCCCCCAAACTTCGCTATTGAGGATTCATTATTCGATATTCATATTGGCGTGCGGGAACGCGGCAATCTCCGGGTTTCGAGTGTTTGGAGATTGCTTCGCTTCGCTCGCAATGACGGCGGCCACTACGTATCTATTAGTCCACTATGTATCCTTGATGCCGAGGTCGTCTTTGGTCAGGATGCTCTCGAATTTGTAGCCGGCCCGGGTGATATTCTCTTCGGCGCCTTGCTTGCGGTCTATCACGCATACGATTTTATTGACCTTCGCACCGGCCTCGGTGATTATCTTGGCTGCTTCGAGGACCTGCCCGCCCGTAGTGGCGATATCTTCAACGAGGAGGATAACGTCGCCTTTGTTCAGCACTCCCTCGACCATTTTCCCCGTGCCGTAGCCCTTCTTGCTGTTGCGAATAATCACCCAGTTCTTGCCGGTTTCCATAGCGGTGGCCGCGGCTAAGGCGACGCCGCCCAATTCAGCCCCGGCAATCAGCGTTACATCGTCGCCGGCACGCGCGGCGAACTCAGCCCCCAGGGCTTTGAGTATGTCCGGGCAGGTCTCGAAGAGGTACTTATCGAGGTAATACTTGCTCCTCTTGCCGCTGCGAAGAACAAAATCCCCTTCAAGATAGGCCGTCTCTTTGATTCGTCCTATTAGCTCGTTCCGAGTTATAATCTTTCACCCTTCAATCAGTTGCCAAAATTCGTAGCCGCTAAGCATAACATTCTCCGGCCGAAACATCAAAAAGAATCGTAATGGCAGAAACACCCCCGTCGGTGCAGATAGACACTTGCGCCTGGAAGTAAAAGCAGATAACCAGTCCAGCGTCCAGCTAATCTGTCTTATTGGACAGGTAGGCTATTTTCTTTAAGGCTTCGGCGGCAGCGCTGCGTACCTGGTCTTCTTCATCGTTGACAGCGTGCCTGAGGGCGGATAGAACGGGCTCGGCTGAAATGCCAATGGTGCCCAAGGCTTGGGCGGCGTGTTTACGTACCTTCCACTCTTCGTCATCCAGTGCACCAATGAGCCGGTCGAGGGCCGGTTTGGACGGAGGGCCGATGGCGGCCAAGGCCAAAGCAGCCGGGCTACGCACCTGCCATTCTTCGTCCCCCAGTGTCCGGATCAGGGCCGGAACGGCCGGCGCCGATAAATATCCCAGGGCGGCCAACGCCTCGGCGGCCGATTTGCGCACCTGCCATTCCTCGTCAGCCAGCCGTTCGATGAGATGGCCAACGGCGCCCCTCGCGCTCAGTCCCATGCTCGAGAGTGCTTCGGCGGCCTGCTCCCGTTCGCGCCACTCGCTGCTGGAAAGGGCTTCGATGAGCCTGCGAACCTCCGGGTTTTCCGCTGTCATCCAGATTGTTTGCAGCCATGTCTCGGCCAACTCGGGCCATCTCGTGATCGGATGTTCTGTACGACGCAGTCCAAACGCATGACCGCCTTCCGCATACAAATGCATCTCCACGGGAACCTCTGCCTTCTTCAGCGCCGTGAAGAAAACCAGCGAGTTCTCTACGGGATCCGTCGGGTCATCCTCAGCCTGCACCAAAAACGTAGGCGGGGTATTGCCGGTAACAGGAACATTCGGATTCAACTCCAAATTGCCACCGCGTTTCCAAAGATGTCCCGGATAGAGAGATATCGCAAAATCCGGGCGGCAGCTTTCTTTGTCAGCCGCATCTTCAGCCGGATACAAGCGTTCGTCAAAACGCGTGCTTATCGCAGTGACCATATGCCCCCCTGCCGAAAACCCGATCACTCCAATCTTGTGAGGATCAATACTCAACTCGGCGGCCCGAAAGCGCACCAATCTCACCGTCCTCTGCGCATCTTGCAACGCCTGCCGCGACTCCCGATACCCCTCGAATCTCAGGGTCGGCACGCGATACTTCAGCAGCACACCCGTGATCCCTTTGGAGGCCAGCCAATCACAAACCTCCGTGCCTTCCAGATCGATGGCCAGACAGTTGTAGCCTCCACCGGGAAACACGACTATCGCAACGCCCGTGTTTTTTCCCTTTGGCGAGTAAACCGTCATCGTCGGCTGCGACACATTATTCACCACAACAACCGGCTTGCCGGCAATCAGCTTGGTCGTCGTCGTACAGTTCTCCGGCCCGGGAACAGGCTCCGCATCAGGCGCTGCCCCCGGCCAGATCGGGATTTGCGTATATCCCGGTGACGGCTGCCAGACATTCGTCTGCGCTCTCAGATTGCCAAACGCAAAAACAACACAGCAAGGAAAGACCAAAAACTTCATTTTAACCCCGGATTATTAGTGGAACATAAGGGACAGTACGCATCCAGTGACGAACCTGCCCGCCCCCTGAGCATAGAAACGTGACCGCCTCCGCCGCATCCTTGCTCGTGCGGTAATTGACGGCCACCTTCGCGCCTTCGCGTGTCAGCGTCAGCGCAATGCTGCGGCCCATACCTTTTCCGGCCGAACCCGTTACCAAAGCTACCTTATTGGCTAATTCCATCTTGCTACCTACACGTTCAGGTCCACCTTTCGTCCTAATTCCTTGCGATACTTCTTAAGCAGAGGAGTCACAACCTCCCTTATGAACTCATCGACCTGCTGCGGCGCCCTGCCAATGTAGGCCTTCGGATCGAGGACCTTCTCGAAATCGACCTTGTCGAAGGTCATATCCGAACTCAGCCTGGCGATAAGGTCGTTGGGTCTGCCTAATTTCTTCACCTGTGCGGCGGCGGCGTGTGAGTGCAGCCTGATTCGCTCGTGGAGCTCCTGTCGGTTTCCGCCTGCCTTGACCGCGGCCATGAGGATATTCTCCGTCGCCATAAAGGGCAGCTCCGCGGCGACGCGCGCGGCTATCACCTTGGGATAGACGACTAGGCCGTCCGTAACGTTGATGAGGATTTCGAGAATGCCATCAACGGCGAGAAAGGCCTCCGGGATGACTATTCTCCTGTTGGCCGAATCGTCGAGCGTTCGTTCGAGCCACTGCTCCGACGCCGTCATAGCCGGGCTCGAAGCGAGGCTCAGTACGAACCTGCTAAGGGCGGTCGTCCTCTCGCACCGCATCGGGTTTCGCTTGTAGGCCATCGCCGACGAGCCGATTTGCGACTCTTCGAAAGGCTCTTCTATTTCCTTGAGGTTGGCGAGCAGGCGAATGTCGTTGCAGAGCTTGTGCGCCGATTGTGCAACCGAGGCTAAGCAATTGACTACGAGGGTGTCTATCTTTCGCTGGTAGGTTTGGCCCGTGACGGCGCAGATATTCTTGAAGCCAAAGGCTGCGGCGACGGCCTTATCCAATTGCTTGACCTTGGTGTGGTTGCCCTCGAAGAGAGCGAGGAAGGATGCCTGGGTTCCGGTCGTGCCCTTGACGCCCCTGAATGGCAGGGTTTCGAGGCGGTGCTCGATCTCGGCGAGGTCCATCGCGAACTCGTAGCACCACAGGGTGGCCCTCTTGCCGACGGTAGTCAACTGGGCCGGCTGAAAGTGCGTGAAGCCCAAGGTCGGAAGGTCGCGGTGCTTCTTGGCGAATTTGGCCAGCAGGTTGATAACCGC
>JAFGTU010000313.1 GCA_016933985.1 Sedimentisphaerales bacterium
AGATGCTGGACGTGCTGGTGCAGGCCAATGAGGCAGGGCTGTACGAGGCGATTACCGATTGCGGGGCTGGGGGGCTGAGCAGCGCCGTAGGCGAGATGGGGCAGGAACTCGGGGCGGAGGTAGATTTGGAGAAGGCGCCGCTGAAGTACGGGGGCTTGAACTATACCGAGATATGGATCAGCGAGGCGCAGGAGAGGATGGTCGTAGCGGTCAAGCCGGAGAATCTTGCCGCGATACAGAAGATATTCGACGATGAGAACGTCGAATCGACGGTTGTGGGGAGATTCAGAGACGACAAGAAGCTGATGTTGCGATATAACGGCCAACAGGTCGGCGAGCTGGATATGGAGTTTCTGCATGACGGCGTGCCGAAGTACTCGCGGAAGGCTGTTTGGGAGAGGGCGAAGCTGAGCGAGCCGAGGCTGCCTGAGAAGGAGGACTATAACGAGGAGCTTGCAGCGATTCTTTCGTCGTACAACGTGGCAAGCAAGGAGTGGGTGATTCGTCAATACGATCATGAGGTCCAGGGCGGGTCGGTCGTCAAGCCGCTTACGGGTATCGACAACGATGGTCCGAGCGACGGGGCGGTTATACAGCCTAAGCTCGGGTCGAGGCGGGGCCTTGCGATAAGCTGCGGGATGAATCCTGTGTATGGGGATATCGACCCTTACTGGATGGCGCTGGCTGGGATCGATGAGGCGATACGGAATATAGTGTGCGTGGGCGGGAGGGTCGATAGGATCGCGCTTCTTGATAATTTCTGCTGGGGCGACTGCACGAGGCCAGAGACTTTTGGCCCGTTGGTGCGGGCTTCGCAGGCCTGTTATGATGGGGCGATGGCGTTCGGGACGCCGTTTATTTCGGGCAAGGATTCGCTGAATAACGTCTTTGCCTGTGAGGACGGCAGGCGGATATCGATTCCTTCGACGCTGCTGATAAGCGCGATATCGATAGTTGATGATATCGGCAAGTGCGTTACGATGGATGCGAAGAAGGCGTCGAACGTGCTGTTTATTGTGGGGCTGACGGAGAACGAGCTTGGCGGGTCGCATTATTACAAGATCAAGGGCGAGCTTGGCGCGAACGTGCCGAAGCTGGACCTGGCCATTGCGCCCAGGATCGCCGGCAGAATAGCCGAGGCGATAGCGGCGGGCTTAGTGGCGAGCTGCCACGATTGCTCGGAGGGCGGGCTTGCGGTAGCGCTGGCTGAGATGGCGTTTGCGGGGGGGCTTGGGATCGAGGCTGATTTGCGAGGATTGCCCAAGAGCAAGGACTGCCGGCGGATCGATGCGCAACTTTTCAGCGAGTCGAACAGCCGGTACATTGTGGAAGTCGAGCCAGAGAATTACAATGCCTTCGCGAAGCTGATGCTGAATCTACCATTCGGGCAGATCGGGAAAGTGACTGAAGGTAAAAAACTCGTGATAAAATCAGAGGACGGCAAAAGAGTTATCGAAGCGGATATAGAGTCGTTGAAGAAGGCGTGGCAAAGGACATTTGACTGGTAACATAGTGAAAGAGAGAAGATGGCAGAAGTAAGAGCGATAGTATTGCGAGCGGCGGGGATAAATTGCGATATGGAGACGGAGTATGCGCTGGAGTCGGCCGGGGCGGAGGCTCGGCGGGTGCATATCAACAGGATAATCGGGGATAAGGGGATGCTGGATGATTTCCAGATAATCGTTTTTCCTGGGGGCTTTAGCTACGGGGACGACGTTGCGGCGGGCAAGATTCTGGCTAATCAGGTTGTGCATCACCTCAGCGAGGCCGTTCGGAGGTTTATCGATAATGGGAAATTAGTGCTTGGGATATGCAACGGCTTCCAGGCGCTTGTCAAGGCGGGTATTCTTCCGGGCGACCATAAAGAATCAGGCACGGCCCCAGGGGCCGGGGAGGGCACATCCCCACGGGACAGGAAGGACACAGAGGAAGAAAAGCCGTTGAAGGCCGACAGTCAGGCTGTTACTATCACGTACAATGACAGCGGGAAGTTCGAGGACAGGTGGGTTTATCTGGCGCCTCAGAGCGAGCGGTGCGTCTTTATCGAGCGGGGCAGGCAGATCTACCTGCCGATAGCGCACGGGGAGGGCAAGGTTGTCGCCAAAGACGAGGTGACTTTGGCGGAGCTCAAGTCTGAGGGCCGGATTGCGTTCAAGTACGTTGATAAGGACGGGCAGGAGGGCGAGTATCCGGTTAATCCGAACGGGTCAATCGAGTCGATAGCGGGGCTTACGGACGACACCGGCAGGGTACTGGGGCTTATGCCTCATCCGGAGAGATTTGTGCGGGCGACTCAGCATCCTCGGTGGACGCGGAGTGAAGAGGGCGCCGATCCCGATGGGATGACGATCTTCAACAATGCCGTCAAGTACGTGCGGGAGAATCTGTGAGGAGAATCTCGGCGCATCGGTTCTATGCCGAATTTTGGTCCTGGGCATCCCCGATGTGCGCTTGAGGTTGCTACTCTGGGCTCGGTTTCTGGCTGGAGCGCACCGCGCTTAGACGGATTCCCAATCGCGGAGCCATGTGTATTGGCGGGGCAGGCCGGCCCATCGTTCTTCGGTGATACTATCGAGCCATTGTCTGTCGGCGGCAGTCTGTCCGAGCGGGCGCGTGTAAGAGGCGCGTGCGGCATTTTCGACTTCATAGATGGTCGATAGGCCGGGTATTACGCTGGTGATTGAGTCGTTGAGGTTGAGGATGGACTGGATCGTAAGCCTTGCCAAGTCGTTATCTTCTTTGGCGCCGACTCCCATTTTGACTTTGCCGTGGCTCTTAAAGAGGCTGCCGCCGAAGAATGGCTTTATCGTTATCAGGCCGACGTTGTGGTCTCGCAGCGACTTGAAGACGCTTTCTTGGTCGGGTCCGTATTTGTTATCGACTTCCTCAATATTGTCCTTTGTCGCCGGCTTGGTCTTTTCCTTAGTTTTTGCGGTGCAGGGGAAGATGAACATTTCGATTTGGAGGTACTTCTCGATGACGTGCTGTGCCCAGGGGCGGCTGTGAGAGGACATGCCTAAGTGTCTCGCTTTGCCCTGCTTATGGAGTTTGTCGAATGCTTCGATAACGGCTTCGACGTCGGCGTCGGTATTGGTTCCATCCATTTTAGCCTGTACTCGCCAGATATCGAGGTAATCTGTGCCGAAATGTCGCAGGCATTCTTCGACGTTATGGATTTGCGATTTGACGTTACAGTATTCATCACGTCGCGGGCAGAGCTTGGAGTCGTCGGCTCCGACTATCATCTTTTCCCGTCTTCCCTTCATAGCGGCGCCGTAGCATAGACATTCCTCTGCGCCGGTGATGTCGAGATAGTTCATACCGGCGTCGATGGCGGCGGAGACTACATCCGTGCGGTTTTTGGCGACATCCTGTGGGACTTCCTCATTGGCGAATTTTCCCCACCACCATCCGTCGGTTCTTTCTCTCCAGGGCGCTCTCCAGTGCCCGCCGAGGCTGACTTCGGAGATTAGGAGATTTGTCTTGCCGAGCCTGCGGTAGCCCATTTTCGGATTGTAATTCAGTATCTTCGGCGCATCCGGCTGTCTTTCGGCGGGTGTTTTGACGGCAGCGGGCGTCCTGCTCGGCAGTGCGCCAGCAACGGTGGCGGCTGCGGCAATTGAAGTGTCGCGGAGGAAGGTTCGTCTGGACAGATCAGGGTGTTGCATAGTTGTTCTCCTTTCGAGACACATCTGCGTGAGCCGTCTTCTTGTCGACGGGGCCGGGCATTGCCGAAGACGTGCAGCCTGTCTGAGACCCATGATAGTCAAATTGGCGGGGCCTTTCCAGAGGGTATTTCGTTTTTTCTGAGTTTTCAGTCTGTTAGGGATCCTCAGTGCGGGGTGTGTGGAGACAGGGGAACCGTACAGGGGCGGGTTGGGAGGGGGGGGCGAGTTTTGGTGTGCGTCAGTTCAGGCGGTGAACGGCTGCTGCTGCGGCGGGCATGTCCTGAACAAACTCGAAGACGTCTTCGAGGCCTGCCACATTGAAAACGCACCTGGTAATGAACGAGACATTGCAGAGAATCAGGCGACGTCCCCTCTCGACGAGCAGGGCCCTGAGTATGAGAAGATTGCTGAGGCTCGATGATGTAATTGCCTCAACGCCGGAGAAGTCAATTATTACGTCACAGTCGGGTTTTTCGCCGATAATCTCATTGACGGCTCTAAGCTCATCGGCGATCTGGATCTCTTTGGAGGGCAGATCGACGACTATGAGATTTTCCGGGGGATGATGAATAGTCATTTTTATCCTTTTTGTTTTGAGCGAAATAATTAGTATATTTTCAGCAGTGGTATCGGAATACGTGCGGGCCTGATTGAGCGGAAAAATTGGGCCTATAGGTACAAATTCCGCGGGCAAGAGGTCGTTGCCTTTGTGGTCCTGCGAAGGTTAAGCCATGGCCCAGCCATAATGTGGCGTGTTTGGCCATTTGGTCGAACGGAATCGGAAGGGTTGGTTTCAGGATGGTTTTGCGGGCGAGGGCCGTAAATGACATTTTTCCGGGGTGTTATCGGTACAAATAGACTGTCAGGTGAGTGACGGTTAAGTTGCGGCTATATCGGGTCGATACATTGTGCTGTGAAGAATTATTGCTTCACAGGGGGCGTTAACGAGAGAATTGATATCGGCCGGATGCTGAGATATAAAGAGGGCTAAAAAAGTGAAAGCTGAAAGAGGTTTTACATTAGTAGAGATTCTTGTCGTAGTGGTCATCCTCGGCATCCTCGGCGCGATAGTCATTCCTCAGTTCAAGCCTGCGGCAACGGAGGCCAAGACTTCCCGGCTTTGTTCTGATTTGCAGGTAATGCGTGTTCAGATCGGCCTATACAAGATTCAGCATAACGACAGCCTGCCCGGCACTGCCGTGGGTGTAGGCTTTGAGGATGCGATGACACAGAAGACGGACAAGAGCGGTGCACTGGATGCGAGCGGTGCTTATGGGCCTTATATTCCAAGGATTCCGACAAATCCGTTTAATGATCTTGGCACAGTGGAGATCGATGGGGTCCTTGGCGGTGGGACGCATGGGTGGCACTACAGCACGACAACGGGAAGATTCAACGCCGACACAGACGACCACGTTAGTCTATAGGCGTGAAGTCAGGGGAGCGAACACTAAATCTGCAGGATTCAGTTCAATCGATCCAAGATAGGGCTGAGGCTGCAGAGGAGTGAGAGGAGAGAGGAAAATGCCCCAGCCCTATACTCGGTTTCAAGTATTATACGATTTGACGATGACGGCAGTTCGCGGTAAAAGGGAGCGAAATGGCTGAGGCCGGGCCTGTGCGGCACGTCGAAGATGCGGCCTGTCTTGTTCAGAGGAGTCGGGTTCTTGGCTGTCTTCTGCGGTGGGGTCTGACGAGGACGGTCGAGCCAAGTCCGAGCAGGAGTATTGTGGCCGGCTCGGGCACCATATATGTCGCGTCATGTGAGGCGGGATTGATTTCCCATGTTGACTTAAAAAGCTTGCACTCGCCGGTATCCTCATATCCGTACACGTCGAAATGTGCTGTCGAGAAACCGCTTATGAGGACCGCGTACACCTTCTCTTCTCCGTCGGCGATGTTGTAGGCGATTGGTTCTTCGGTCGAGTAATTCGAGACTGCATTCGACGTCTTCTCAAAATCGCCCAAGCCGTAGAGCAGAAAATCCGAGACATCTTCCTTGAAAGGATAGTGGTTGTTGAATTGCGTGTCTTCTGGAAGGAAGTTTTTGTCCGAATAACCGTCGTATCCGGCGGCATTACCCGTCTCATTTTCGAGCAGGTCGAGGACGGCATCGACATTTGGGTTGAAGTAGCCGTCGGGCGCAGCGGTTTTTTCGGTAAGCAGCGTTACGCCGTCGCCGCCGGTGATAGAGATCGTTCCTGTTTCGCCCTCGGGGATGGAAATCAGGAGCGTCACTTCCGTGAGGCTTACGGTCGAGGGCCCGTAGGCGCCTGATACTATCAGGTCGAATTCGCTACTGGTGATGACCCAGGTATTCTCGTCGGGCTCCATGGTATCGGTCGTTGCGCCGTCGATATAGACTTGAAATATCGGCACAGCAAGCGTGCTTTGAGCGCAAAGAAGCGACATCGCTGCAACCAAGCCGATGAGTAATTTCGTGTTCTTCATAATACTCACCCCCAAGAAATTGCGGCCGGCGGACAGGCGGCAGTAACCTGTTGATTGCCTGGGCCTTTTGATTGATTTTCTATTCGGAACTGCCCTCTTACGTCACTCGGCTACATAGCCGGTTTTGTTTGTCGGTCAAAAGCGTATTTGTCCGAAGCGTTGTCTCTTGCGTTTGTTGAATGTTTGACGGCTGAAATGCTCAATTTTCATAACCCCCATTTGCCGGATAGTAAGACAGAGACAATCGCCTCGTGCCATACAGACTGCGAAGTTATCCGTGCCCCCGGATATTCAAAAACAAAGCAAGTAACACTAAACCCCCATTTAGTTTATGTATTATACCTGAAGACGCTCAGCAAGTCAAGCAAAATGTTTGTTCCTGTTGGGATTATTTCAAAAAAGGTATTGGAATCGCCACTATGTTATCGGGCGAAGGGGTTGCCGTCGGTTCTGCGTCTCCGGCAGGCGCTTTACCGGACGCGAGCGACTTGGGCAGCCTGATAGCTTTTTTTGAAGGCTTTGCGCAGCCTTATTTGGTTAGTTTTTGTTGAGGTCTGTTTTTTCACCGAGGGCGTTTGTTGGCTGTTCGATGGTGAGTCGGTCTGAAAGAGTTGCGGCGAGATTGTTTAAGTCGTATGTTGTCAGAGCGGCGTGGACGGTGTTGACTAATTGGTTGGATGATAGGCCGGACTCTATGACGTTCGACCAGGAAGTCAGCGGACGTATGAGCTTAACGGACTTGAACATCTGCGGTTCGAGGGCGGCGGCGTGGATGGCGGGGACGCCGAGATTGCCGATGACAATCAGCTCGATATCTTTGGCGAAATCCTGCAGAAAGCGTGCGGATACGAGAATGTCTTGGGCTCGCATCCCTACGTAGGAGCGGCCGATGAGATAGGCTGTATAAACGTCCTGGCCGTCGGAGCCGAAGTGGCTTTCGAAGTACTTTTGCTTCTTCTGCTGCGTTTCACCGATTCCTCGCAGGTCCACTGCAAAGACGGTCCGTCCGGCTTTGACGAGTTTTTCAATGGGGCCTTCGGGCGCGGCGTCGGCGTCCTTGCCGTCCTGGTGGAGGTAGAGCACGGCGTGTTCTGAGGGTTGTTCGCCGGGCAGAAACATCAGGGCCGGCAGATAGATACCGTCTTCCGGTTTGAGGATGAGCTTTTTGATTTTATAGTCCGGGCGTTCAACAACTTCTATGGTCTCGACGTTCGGCTGCGGGAGGTCGGCGAGGGGGTGGATGCCGGCGATTTTCCTAACTCGGCTCAGCAATTCGGGGCGGGGCGTATTTGCCCACAATTGCCTTCGTTGGTCGGCGAGGGATTTTTCGAGGTCACGATTCAAGTCATAAGTTGATCTGGCGCCGGGCAGCTCCATTACCAAGCCGTTCGGCACACATGTGCTTTCCTCTTCGCTGAGCAACGCGATGTTCGGCTCGGTGATTGGTGCATCGTTTCCGAGGAGCCATCGGGACATCCATCGGACGACGCTCTGTCGCTGGAGCTGATTGTAGTTGTGGGGGGCGTCGTTTTCGAGCAGGTCGATTCTCTCGGCGCAGCCAAGCCGCGAGTAGAGGCGCTTGGCGTAGCGGAAGGACTGCCACGTGCCGCGGATGTCG
>JAFGTU010000314.1 GCA_016933985.1 Sedimentisphaerales bacterium
AGCCGGCGGCTCCGCCGGGGATTGTCAGTGCCCATCGTCCGATGAAAGGATTGGGAGTTTCGGCGGCGTGGGCCGAGACGCAGATGAGCGACAGGGCTACGAGAGTCAGGGCGTAACAAGTGCTTTTGTTCATGACAGACGACCTTTCAGAATTACCAAAGAGACTGACAATTATGTTCTGTTCCATTTTCGGAAGTTTAATCAACAGGCCAAACAGGCACGGATTTCAAGTAGGATAGCGGATTTGTGAGGATAATTCAATGAGTTGTATGGGCAGGGGCAGGGATTTTGGGCTCTTCCTGGAAATTGACAGGTCGCAGCCGAGATATTAGCGAATTACCACCCAGGAACGGGCACACATGCACTGTTAAAAATCGTTGGCTGAGGGCAAAACCCATTCATTTTCTTGTGAAGACGGCATACTCTGTCAGCAGCAGAAACAATGGGAAAGAGATGCTCAGCAGCATACGCGTATCCAAGCCGACAACTATTGTATCTTCGACGGCGTTCAATGATCTTAATATCAGGAATATTATTATTCCCAATGAAACGCTTTGAAGAATTCCAAAAATAAGGAAGATCTTTACGTTCATAGTAATACCTCTTATGTTGCTCATAAGGCTGCGGAGCATGCGGCCACCCAATTTTGGCAGAGAAGTCAAGATTGATTCATCGGTTTTTGGGTATCCGGTATTGCGTCGGTCGGCTGCATCAGTATTTTAGCTGGCTTGCCTTGGGTGTTGCCTTATCGATGTTCGGCTCCACTTTGACTTTGACGTTGCCCATGGCCCAGGCCAGACCACCGACGATGATTCCCTGGACCAGGGGGTTGGTCCAGATGTCGTCGCGGTGGCCGAACGAGGTATAGAAGACCCTGCCTTTGTTGTGCATTCGCGCCCAGGTGGCGGGGAATGGGGGGCGCTGATAACAGTCGCCGGTCATCCCTTCGTTGTCCTCGATCAGGATTACGTGGAGGTCTTTGGCGAAGTTCTTGAGAGCGTACCATTCCTCTTTTAGTTTTTGGGATTCGCCGAACTGCTTGACGCCGGGGAACTTGGGGGAAGCGGCGCGTATTATGGCCTCCTGCTGGGCACCGTGTACGATAAACTCTCCGCCAATCATTGCGATATACGGGTCACGTTCGGCCGGGTCCTGGTTCTGGTTGCCGGGGCCCTTGGAATGAAAGGAGTCCGTGGCTGAATGGAATCCGACGAAGCCCTTGCCGGCGGCGATGGCGCTCAAGAGCCTTTTCTTGCCTTCGGTTGACATGGGCGGAGTTTTGGCGGCGTTGGGCTCTGTTAGGACGCCGCTGGTGTAGAAGGCGATGGCGTCGTACTGGTCGAGGTCGCCGTCGAAGACGGTTCCGTCCTTTGTGCAGACGACGTCGAAGCCGTGGCGATTACCCAATTCGGTGAGGATCCTGTCGGAGATGCTGGGTTGGCCGTCCTTGACCTTGACGGCATCGTGCTCGAAGCCGGCCGAGCGAGTGAAGTAGAGCACCTTCTGCTTTTTCTTACCGGCGGCGGCGACCCAATGCAACGGAAACGTGGAACCTGCGACTGCCGCGACGCCCGCGGCCAACAATATGTCGCGGCGATTGAGAGATGCACTGCTGTTGGCGGTATTATCGGTTCTTTTGAATGAGCTCGTTTTCGTAGCCATCGGTCTTTCTAACCTCCAAATCGTTGCTTCCTTTGTTATTTCGACAGGACCGAACTGAGGAGTCCTGAAAATGGTTCAAAACATTATCCACATCCTGCCCAGGGTAGTCCATATAAATCTTCGCCCAACAAATACTACTCTCCGGGTGTACAGATGTTATACTTGCGGCGTTTTCTTTCGGTAGAAAAGATTCGGGGAACTATGAACATGACTAAAAACTGTGAAAATGGATGGCGGATATTCAACCCCCGACAGAAGATTAGAACCGTGGGTATTGCCGCGTTGGGGCGATGGGTAGTGTTGGCCTTGGCGTTAGTGTTTGCGGTAGGGCGATTCGCAGGCATCGAGGCGGCCGCGGAGCAACCGGGCAGACTCGTCAATAACAATAGCGGCGCCTACCGGTCGATGGGGATATTTCCGCTTGTTGAGGAACACGTACACGGCTCTACAATTGCGGAGCTGGCCAACGGCGATCTTCTGGCGGCCTGGTTTCAGGGTTCAGGCGAGCGGTGGGCGGACGACGTGCGAATTATGGGGGCGCGGCTTCAAGCCGGCAAGGACAAATGGACCGAGCCGTTTGTGATGGCGGATGTTCCGGGCTTTCCGGATATCAACCCGATTCTGTTTATCGACCCTCAAAACAAGCTTTGGCTGATGTGGTACACGGTGATAGCGAACCAGTGGGAGACTTCCCTGCTGAAGTACCGAATAAGCGAGGACTACATGAAGTCCGACGGGCCGCCGAATTGGTTGTGGCAGGATGTTCTTCACGTCAAGCCGGGCGATCCAGCCGAGCGAGGGATTCAGCCGGGCGACCGCTTCGTGAAGTCTATCGAGCGCCAGATCGACGAATATGCCAAGTATCTTTTGGAGCAGGCCGATACGATAAGCGGTGCAGTGGCGGCGGCAGTTAAGGTGCAGATCTGGAGAGAGTGGGGTGCGGGCCTGCTTGCCAAGGCCCGAGGCGAGGACATGATGCGCAAGGGGTTTATCGTGGATGACGAGGGTAAACGAACCGAACAAGAGGTTGGCTATCCGTATTTCAGGCGGATGGGCTGGCAGACGAAGAACAAAGCCGTGATTGTTGATAGCAGCCGAATCCTCGTTCCGCTGTATTCGGATGGATTCAGTTTTTCCCTGATGGCGATAAGCGATGATTGCGGCGCGAGCTGGCATTTCAGCGAGCCTCTGGTCGGGCCGGGGAACATACAGCCAAGCATTGCAGAGCGAGCCGACGGAACGCTCGTGGCATACATGCGAGATAACGGGCCTTCACCGAAACGACTCCATATCAGCATCTCGAAAGACAAGGGCCTGACCTGGAGCACGGTTCGTGATTCGGAATTGCCGAACCCAGGATCGGGCGCCGACATCGTGACTCTGCGAAACGGTCATTGGGTCCTGGCTTACAACGACCTCGAAGAGGGCAGGGGCAGTCTGGCCGTTTCGGTCTCGACCGATGAAGGAAAAACATGGAAACACACCAGGCATTTAGAGAAGGACCAGCGAGACGGAGCTATCTCAACCCGAAGCCACTATCCATCCATCATCCAGGGCTGCGACGGCGCGTTGCACGTCGTCTATAGCTATCATCACAACGACCGCAAAGGGGCTGCCAGTAAGACTATCAAATATGCTCGATTCGATGAAGCATGGATCGAGCGAGAATAGGGGGCAATCATCTGATCTTATAGCTGACCGACATTCCGTCGTTCTTTTCCATCGAGGCCCGTATGATTACCGTATCGTAGCCGGGGCTGGTTTGTATGTAGTCGAGGAAGTCCTTCATTGCCCTTTCAGAGCGTATTACGTTGTCGGCTACGATTAACGCGCCGGTTTTTAGCTTGGGCTCTATGAGCTTGAAGTATTTCATATAGTCCTGCTTGAGGGCGTCAATGAAGATGAAATCGAACTGCCCCTCGAGCTCCGCGAGGGTTTTGAGTGCATCGCCCTCAACGCAGGTGACGGTTTTTTCGAGTCCGACTTTTTGGAGGTTGTCGCGGCAGGTGTGGGCCATTTTCGGGTCGATTTCGAGGGTGTAGAGTTTTCCGCCGGTCCTCTCGAAGGCGATGCCCATATTGACGGCTCCGAAGCCGGTGGCCGAGCCTACTTCGACGCCGCGTTTGCAGCGGGCGCTTTCGACGAGGATTCTCAGCATCATAGCGTCGCCGATGGTAGTGTTGAGCCCGATGCGCTGGAATTCCTTGACGAACTGATTGCGGAACTCGTCGGTGGTCTTGTTATCTCTCTCGGCGAATGTGAGCATCGCGCCAAGACCGGCAAGGGCGATTAACAGGGATACAATCAACAGTTTTTGCAGCTTCATAACGACCTCCATCATATAGGGGTAAAAGAAACGCCAGTCTTCAATATCAATACAACTGCTTAACCGACAAGGTTTTCAGCGACACATACTGCGAGTGTCGATAAGCCCAGAGTACTACAAGTGTGGGCGGATTGCAAGTGTCTTGGTGCGGTTATTGTGGAACGCAGGACGTGTTCAGCCAGACAAGTGATTTTGTGATCATGCTGGTATGACACGGGCTGGAAGCCCGTGCGACCACGGCCAAGATGGCCGTGCCACGAGGGTGTTTCGCACGGCCAAACGCGCAGAGAACACAGTTCTGCAGAGGGCTATGGGGCCGTTCATGGGGCGAGCCAGCGGTCGGCGAAGGCGGCGAAGTCCATAGCGTCCACGTCTCCATCCGGCTCGAAATCGGCCCTGAGA
>JAFGTU010000315.1 GCA_016933985.1 Sedimentisphaerales bacterium
CGCTGGACCCGGTGGCCCCCGCCTTCGTACCCTAATTCGGACCACACCCCCGGCCCCTTGACGCTGAATACAACCTCGCGAAACCCACCTTTCTCAGTCACGCTGAAGTCGAGCTGCTCAACCTTCCACTTGCGGCTGTCGGCGTACTTTACGTACATATTGTACAAATCGCGGGCGAACAAAGCCGCCTCCTCCCCGCCGGTTCCTGCACGCACCTCCATTATCACCGAATCGATAATCATTTCGTCGGCCATCAACAGCGTATCCTGCAGCTCCTCAAGCAGGCTGATAGGCTTGCTCTCGAGCTGCTGGAGCTCTTCCCGCGCCAGCGCCCTGAAGTCTTCGTCGAGCGTCTCGTCATTCGCCATTCCCTTTGCGTCCTCAATGCCGGATAGCGCCGCCTTGTACTGACGGTACTTCGAAACAAGGGATTTTAGCTTCCCCTTCTCCTTGGAAAGTGCGATTACCCTGGCCGAGTCGCCGGCAATGGCAGGATCGGAAATCTGCCGCTCGATCTGCTCAAACCGAGCTTCAAGCTCGTCCAGTTTTGCCAGCAGACCTCTCGTTGCTTCCGTCATTGCAGTAATCTATTGCAAGCCGAGAAGAAAGCTATTCCTTCTGCTCTTTTTGGCCTTTTTTCAAGTAGCTCTTGCCGTACTTCTTCTCGAATCGCTCGATTCTACCGGCGGTATCCACGAACTTTTGCTTGCCCGTATAGAACGGATGGCACATCGAGCAGATTTCCGCGTGGATCTCCTGCACCGTGCTGCGAGTCTCGAATGTGTTGCCGCACCCGCAATGAACCACTACCTTATCGTATTTTGGATGTATTTCTTCTTTCATAATTACACCTACACCTCCCATACTTATCTTAGGAGAATCTCTCATTCTATAGGTTCAAAAAGCATTTGCAATCAAAAACTTCCCCCTAAACCACTTTTTTTACTGAGAAACTTTGAATGTCGGTTTCATTTATAGCGATATATAAGAGGCCAAAATTTGCAGACAGATAGCTTTATCGGTCGTTCTGGAGATGCAGGATGCACATTAGGTACGTCGTTTCTACTATGGTTTTTTGGGGCCGGGAGCACCATCTCTCGTTCGAGCAGGAGTGCCAATTCCTTAAATCGCTCGGCCTGGGAGTCGAACTCTGGCCCAGCATCAAAGGCCACAATGAATGTCGATACGCCCGGCGAAACTGGCCCAGGCTCACCGCCGGAACGCAGGATATGCTCGTTTCAATGCGATCTCGCACCGACAGGCCGACTATCGCCCAGTGGAATGAGCAGATCGAGTGCGCCAAGCTTCTCAACGCCCATATTGTCGCAGACTCCGAAGACCTCGGCATTCCGGACGGCACCGAGCCCAACGGAAGCGGCTTTGTCGCCGAGGTGGTCAAACTCGCCGAATTTAACGATGTCAAGCTCTGCCTCGAGACCGGCAGACTCCCGACAATAAAAGAAATCGCAAGGAGATTTGATTCCCTTTGCTACTGTCTCGACACAGGCTACGCCAATCTCGACAAGAACTACACTTTCAGGCAGTACGTAGACGAGCTGGCGCCGAGAGTCGCGCATCTGCATCTGACTGACAACTACGGCTTCGACGACGACCATTTGCCGCCGGGAGTCCACGGCGGAATATCACGCCAAAACTGGGATTACTTGCTCGAAACCCTTGGCAGGTATGACAACGATGTCATCGGTTCCCTGGAAATGTGCCCGCGTACGCCTGGGGTGATGATACGTCAGGCGAGCGAGTATGTTTTCAACATATTGAAATGGCCGAATCGACCGCGGGAGCTTACCGACCAGCCAAACATAACTTACAGTCCGACTTAGCCGAGCTGCGCTGCGGAGCCACCTCCTCCTCTTGTGAGGTGGATAAATATAGAGAAGGCCGGGTGCAGTAATGCCCCCGGCCTTATTGTTTAAGCCGGTCCTCTTACAAGGGTGCGAATACAAATCCTCCTTCCATCGGATGTCAATGCAAGTATCTGGCATTGCCAACATCACTGCTATTGTGCCGGGCGGCGCGATTTGATATGATACGAGCTATGGCCTACATAGAAGTCTGGAAAAGCGGACGACTCGTTACACGGTGCCCCGTAGATGAACAGAAAGCCAAGGCCGGGTGCAGGATTCGTCTGGGCGCCGCCGGCGAATTGCGCGTAGCCGCAGGTCAATCGAAAAAGCTCGGCGACTTTGAAGTCCGGATGTTCGAGGGAGAGCCACCCGCGGTCTCCGAAGCACTCAAAAGAACCGCATCGATGCCGTCGGGTGATGATCGATACTCGCCTGAGATGCCAGGCGGGACAGACGCGTATCCGGATATAGACGGATACAGAATCATTGAACGCTTGGGCGAGGGCGGTATGGGGATAGTCTGGCGTGCGGAACAGCTAAGCACCCGGCGGGAAGTGGCCTTGAAGCTGATGACCCCTCACACAGTTATGTCCTCAAAGGCCCAGGCTCGTTTTCAAAGAGAAGTGGAATTGACCGCAAGGTTGGACCACCCCAACATAGCCCGTATTTACGAGAGCGGCTTGCACCATGGAATGTACTATTACGCTATGGAACTGGCCGATGGCATGCCGCTCGATCGGTATGTCAAGAGTGCGGGATTGTCGCAGCGCGGAATTCTGGCCCTTATGCGAGACGTTTGCCAAGCTGTACTCTACGCCCATCTGCATGCTGTGATACATCGTGATCTAAAACCCTCGAATATACTGGTAAGTGCGGACGGCCAACCACACATCCTTGATTTCGGGCTGGCCAAAGCCCTGCTGGAAGAAGATGAGGCCCTGAGCATCTCCATCGAGGGGCAGATTGCCGGCACTCCATCCTATATGTCGCCGGAGCAGGCAGCCGGCCGGCACAGTGACATCGATACTCGCACGGATGTCTTCAGTTTGGGTGTGATTCTTTACGAGCTTCTGCTCGGGCAGTCGCCTCATGACTTGTCGGGACCTACGCTCGGCGTGCTCAGACGTATTGCTGAAGGCAGGATACGGCGTCCGCGGGAGGTAAGCAAGTCCATCGACCGCGAATTGGAGGCGCTGCTGCTCAAGGCCCTTGCCCACAATCCGGACGACCGCTACGCCTCAGCAGGGACATTAGCGAAAGACATCGGCAATTATCTCAAGGGCGAACCTCTGGATGCCCCGGTGCCTACTACCTTATACTTCATTCGCAAGAAGGCCCGCAAATATCGCATGCAAATAGGCATCGCAGCAACCATACTCGTTATCCTGATGTTTGCATACACCAAAGCAGTTGAGCACAGAACAAGACTCAGAGCTGCCGAAGAAGGGCTTCGGATACAGACAAAGAAGACGGAATTGGCCGAGCAAAACGCCAAATGGTCCGAGCTGGAACTAATGGTGCTCGGCAAAGACCAGGAGCAGGCCCGTGCCGCCCTGCGCGTGCTTCGAGATGATTATCTCGCCGCGCAGGAGAAGATTAACCAGTTGCAGCAAGAACTTGACCGGCGGGTCTCTGCATCGCCGACCGCCGATATCAAACCCAAAACTTTTTTGCTGTCGCACGGAGGTTTTGTATTTGGCGAACCTGTCAATCTTGGCTCGACAATTAATACTTCGTATCAAGAAGAATTTCCGTGCATCTCATCCGATGGGCTGGAGTTGTACTTTGGCTCGGACAGGCCTGGCGGATATGGCTCATCAGATATATGGATAGCCAGGCGCGCAAAGATGAGCGACCCGTGGGGAGAGCCTGAGAATCTTGGACCAACTGTCAATACCCAGACCGGAGAGACTCCCACAAGCATCTCTTCTGATGGACTCGAATTATATTTGATGGACTTCCCCGTCAATCGTCCTGGCGGGAATGGTCCAGTAGATATATGGGTATCAAAGCGGGCAACAAGAAACGATCCCTGGGGGCCGGCTGTGAATTTGGGTCCGCCTGTCAACAATTCAGCATCTGATGGTGACGCCGATATTTCACCCGACGGCCTTGCGCTCTATTTTAACTGCGATGGCCCCGGAACCATTGGCTTTAACGACTTAATGGTAGCAACCCGAGCATCGAAGCAGGGTAGCTGGGGAACACCGGTAAATCTGGGTTCAACTGTCAATAGTTCGACCGCAGACTCTCAGCCCTATATATTAGCTGATAATTTGGCGCTTCTATTCACATCCAACCGCCCCGGCGGATTCGGTGGGGATGATATCTATATCACCAGGCGCAGCTCAATAGACCAGCCTTGGTCAAAACCCATGAATTTGGGCTCAGCCGTCAACAGTCCGATGTTAGACTGGCATCCCTGTCTTTCTCCCGACGGTTCGATGCTCATTTTCCAGTCCGACCGTCAGGGAGGACTTGGAGAATTCGACCTGTGGCAGGCGCCCATTATTCCGGTTCAGAAACAAACTGCGGGCTTTGTCTTTGGCAAACCGACTAATCTTGGGCCAGCCGTCAATACGACGTATCACGAGGTCTTTCCGTGTATCTCATCAGACGGCCTGGAGCTATATTTCGGTTCGGACAGACCCGGCGGACATGGCTCAGCAGAGAACAGGTCCGGCGAATATGGTTCATCAGATATATGGGTATCCAAGCGCGCGACTACAAGCGATCCGTGGGGAGAACCTAAGAATCTTGGACCAAGGGTCAATACACAGGCAAGTGAAACGCCAACTTGTATTTCCTCCGACGACTTGGACCTGTATTTTATGGACTGGCCTGACCCTTATCGTCGTCCAGGAGGGCATGGTTCAACAGATATATGGATGACAAGACGGTCGGCAAAGGACGCTCCATGGGGGGAACCGGTGAATCCGGGGCCGCCTATCAGCACATCAGACGAAGAAGGTGATGGCTTCCTTTCAACCGACGGTCTTGCACTCTACTTCTGCCGCCGGGAGCGCAACTCCAGTGTTCGTCACGACTTATTTGTAACAACCAGGGCAACGAAACGCGGCCGCTGGGGACCATCGGTGAATCTCGGCCAGACTGTGAATAGTCCAGCCATAGATTCTGAGCCATGGATCTCACCCGATAATTTGGTGCTGCTGTTCATGTCAGATCGTCCTGGCGGATTCGGGGATTCTGATGTCTATCTATCCAGGCGCAGCGCGATAGATCAGCCCTGGTCAAAACCAGTAAATCTGGGCCCGACCGTTAACAGTCCCACGACGGACTACCACCCCTGCGTTTCTCCGGACGGCTCGATTCTGATTCTCCAATCCGACCGGCCTGGAGGACTTGGCGGCAACGACCTGTGGCGGGTAGATACCTTCCCAAACGTGGATTTCACCGGCGATGGGACTGTTGGAATCGAAGACCTGAAAGTACTCGTTGAATACTGGGGTCAGAGTGAACCGTCAGTTGACATAGCTCCACCGCCCTTTGGCGATGGTGTGGCAGACGAGAAGGATCTGGAGGTTCTGATGAGCTACTGGGGTCAAAATGCACGGCAGCCTGTGTCGCCATCCCCATGAGCGATCAATCAGCCATCGCAGATGAGAAGAGGGCATTGATGGCGTCTCGAGCCTCTTCACCTATCGATCGAGCTTCTTGAGAAGCTCTATTTGTCGAACGGCAGCTTGACTCCGCCGTCGGGAGTCCTGATGACCCGGCGTTCCGCCCCGGCTTCGAGCTTCTTCTCAACCTGCTTGGGACGGCAGACCAGCCCCTCCGCAATCTTGGATTTGTCGCCGCTGACAACCTCCGCAAATGACATCTTGTTGGCTACCCTTGTGATCCTTATCGTTGCTATGAGAGCTTCGATTTTTCCGAGCGATTCCTTCGTGTCGGGGTCGAAGACCTCTTCGCCCGCCGTATATATCTCGAATAGCGCGCCTTGCGCGATTCTGTCTCCGCCCTGGTTTACGACCACCTGCCCGTCGGCCTGCACTGCTGCAACTCGCACGGGGTACAGTTGGTCGATAATCTTCTCGACGACTTCGTTGGCCACAACGCCAAATACTGCGTCGCGAACCTGGGTCGGATCCCATTCCGCCGAGCTTTGCTCGTCGGCGAGGGCGCGGATTTCCTCGTTCTCAAGGTACTTCTCGACGACACCGGCCGAGACAATCTGCCTGCTGTAGCTCAGAATAAAGCGATAATTGAAGACGACCCTTGCCTTGTATTTGCTGACGGTATAGTTGGCCGCCTCTAATTGTTTTTGCTGTCTCACAAGCATCGCCTGGGAAATCGTGCCCACAAGCAGGTAGTCGGAGCCCAGCATCTCGGCTAATTTCGCCCTCTCCTCCAGCGGCGCATCATTCGAGACAAGCAGCGATTTTTCACGCGCAAACTCGGCAATGCTCTCTCTGTCGAGGACGGCGAATTTATTGGTTTGAGTGAGGGCGACGGCGAGTCTTTGGGTGAACATCGCCGAGACGACTTCGGCCGGCACCGGCTCGCCGAAGAAAGAGTAGGCCGGCTGCAACGTCCTGGCGAACATCAACCCGACCTTCGGCCGGTGGGCCTCCCCGCGGGGGCCGTAATCAATAACGGTCACCCGCACCTTCACCTCATAGCCGTCGGCGACCTCTTTCTCTTCGAGCACCTCGTAGCTCTTGACCGACCCGCCGATCTTCGTTGTATAGACCGTGCCGCTCGTATCGACCGAGACCGAGTCGAACTGTATTCTCCTCGACTTTCCTGTCTCGGATTTGTCGGTTTCAACTCCGATGCCGGATTCCGAGAAGCCCATCTCGTATCGCCCCGAATCGACCTCGACGCCCCTGGACTGGCCCACCGCCACGTACAGCGCATCCTTGATCGCCTGGCTTCTCGTGCTGCCTCGCCCGATTACCTCTCGAACGACAACGTCGTCGGCCCCAGCCGCGTACAAGCTCGCGCAGAGCAAAAGGCCGACACAGAATGTGATGCAAAGCCTCTTCATTTTACTATCCCCTAAAAGCAAGATACTCTTGCACTGCTACCAGGCAACGGACTTATTGCTGCCTCTTTTGCCGATAAGCGATTCCTTCTGCCAGTATCTCAGCCCGCTTGTCGCGTCGCTGAGCTTCAACTGGAAGTAGTATTCGACCTGCTGATTCTTGCTGTCGTAGCGCAGATTTCTCTGGAAGATTTTGCCGGAGATGCTCAGCTCCGGGGCAATGAGAGTCCCCCTCTTGGCCACCGTATTCTGGTCAAACTCCTCGGATTCTCTCAGCTCCCTGCTCTCATGAATCAGTTGGTCGGTACCGCTTCCGACTGCCGAGGTCATCACGACCTGCCCGCTGTTCATTAGCTCCTCTTCGACCTTCGCCATCAACTGGTCGGTGTCGATTCTCTGCATTGTGTCGTTGACGATTCGGCCCGTAGCGACAACATATCTGCCGCCGTCCTTCTTCTTCAGAGCGCCCGAGCCAAGCATGGACTGCACCATTTCGCTTGCGGCCTTGTCGAAGTCCCTGTAGTCCAGCGCCATGACGCTCTTGCCCTCGTCGTTCACAATATCGATATTCGTCGGTTTCGACCCGCCGCACCCCCCGGTAACAATACTCGCCAATGCGATAATTTGTAGTAGTCTTGAATTCATAGCTTACTCCCATTTCCTTGTATCCATTCTGAAGTTTACGGCTTGGGGTCTGGTCGCGACGGATTTGATCTGGAACGGTGACTTGCCCATCGCCGACATCGGCAGCCAAGTGCTTGCCCTCGTATCGATTACAAGCCCGTCGGCGTCAAGCCACTCGACCCTGTACCTAAAACGCTTGGTCTTTGAAGACGTGTTGTGTCCGGCGATAAATAACTGGGGAAGACCGGCGGCGTTGTCTCTATTCATAACCGCCTCATCAATCACGATGCCTGCTCCGGACAGCCACTCGAACACACCTTTAATGGACTCGGTGACGACGTTATGACCAAGTGAACCGCCCGAAAGCCCGCTTCTGAGATGGACTCTCTCGTCGCTTGACTTGGGTCCGCAGCCGACGCCGAACAACATCAGCATAACGCAGAGAATAATTAGACTTTTCATAAGTTTTCTCCGTCAATTAAGATCAAAGATGCTAATACGTTATCAAATCATACATCGGCACCGATTGTGCAAACGGTATTCTAACATAAACGATTGCGTTCTTGCAATCGGGAATTTTCACATCGAAAGGCGCCCCGCCGGAAGGGTGTATTCGCACCAGCCTGTCTTCGGGAATGCCGAACCTGGCGATCTGGAAATCTTTCGGCAGCGTCGTCCAGATTCGCACGTCCGCCGCCGTCGTAGCAAAGGAATACACCGCCATGAAGATGGACGCCATGCTTCCGCCCGAACTGTCTTGATTCTGCATGGCGTACTGAGCCGCCGCCTTGAGTGTCGCCGATATGATCGCCCTGGTCAGAATACCCTTGAAATCCTTCTTGAACTCCGTTTGCACCACTCTATCCATATCGGCAACCGGAAGCGTCTGGTAATTGGCCTGGCCTGCCTTGATCCAAAGAGAATCAAACGCCTGCTCCCTGAACTCCAGCTTGGGCAGGGCAATGCCGACGTATTTCACTTCCTTTGTTACCAGGAACAAGGGAAGATCGAGCCGAATCTCTTTCTTGGTCGGCCCCAAACCGTTTTCAAATACGACCCATACCGTGTTCTCTAACGTCTGCTGACCGTCCAGGACCTTTTCTGTAACGGCCAAATCCTCGGCTACGTACCGATTATCCGGAACCATCCCGTAAGATTCCTTGAGCAGATCCACGGCCTTGGCATGGTCGCCGACGAGATTGAAATACACCCCGGCCATATACGTCGTGAACGGATTCACGAAGTCCGGGTACGCCTCGAATGCGCTTAGGTTCGGATACCTCTCGGCTATGATGGCATCGACCTGCGGATTCTCGATGTTCTGTCTTACCTGGGCCCCGTCTTTGCCATGCTCCTGCTGTTGGATTTCCTCGTCGAGCTTGGCGATTTCTTTGGCGAACTTCTCTTTCGACCGCCTTTGCCTGTCAAGCGCCCGGTTGAATTCCACCCGCGCCAGGTCGTCTTTTTTCAGCGCCATAAAATTCAGGGCCTTGTACGTATTGACCATGACCCCGTCATACTCTTCCCCCAGATAAAGCACGATATTCTCATTCACAACCGTCGAGCCGATGGTATCCAACGCCTTGTTATGGGTGTCGTACTTATTGAGAAGCTCTTCCGATTTGTCGAAGTAGTTCACACTTGTCTCATGGTTCCGCCGTAGTCTCTCGACGGCCCCGAGCTGAAGCGTCCACAGCAGGTCCTCTCTCTTGGTCTTCTTGCCCACTCCGAGCTTGGATTGAGCAAACTCTACGGATTTGTCATAAGCGCCGGACGCGAAGAACCCGTCAAACTTCTTCAGGCTGCTCTTGGGCGCATTGCACCCGCCAAAGAACAACACAGCCAGCAGCACCGCGACTACGTTTCTAATCAATGAAGTATGCTTCACGAGGTTCTCTGATTCCGCAAAAAACAAAGGCTAAGGGTGTTCACACCCTTAGCCTTGACTCTTTTCGATGGCCCAAGACTGCTCCAGCCGGTTCGATTTGTCCAAGCGCAGCAATTACCGCGCCCTTAATCAAAAGGCGTAAAGAGGCCTGAGCTCTTCGTCCGTCGGCAAATGGTCGTAATACTCTCCGCGCGGGCCGACGTACCCTACACCCTGCTTGCGGAGCAGCACCTGGCTCTTGGAGCCGTTGCTGTTTGTAACGTTGACCGTAACGTTGCTCATCTCCGACCGCAACTGGTTTATCTCCGCTTGGGTCTTGGCCTCGGTCTTCTTCTTGTCCATCTCGTTGCCGACTATATACCCGGCCCCTGCGCCTACGCCGGCACCGATCAGCGTCGATTTAGTATCGCCTCCTATCAACTGGCCGGCGAGGGCCCCGCCCAAGACGCCGACGCCTGCGCCGGTCTGCGCATCGTTCTGACAACCTGCCGCGAATATCAGACCGAAACTCACTATCGCTGCTATTGAAACTGTTACCGACTGCTTACTCATTTTGTGTCTCCTTCTTTCTACTTATAGCCTACACAAAGTATGTACTCAAAAATGCCACTATGCCAAATATGCAAATCAATTATATAACTGTCTTGACGCAAAAGTCAACGCAAATTTCTCCTGTGCCTGCGCGAAAATACTCGACTATTGACGCTATTATCGGCTGAGCCGTCTCTTAACTTGACAAGGTCTTCGTCGGGAAAGACGCTCCACAGCTTGAGAGTATTGCAGTTTTCAGACTATCAAGCAGCGAATGAGCAGCGATTACCGCTCCTCTGCCGCCGATAAGCCCGCCTGCCCGACCGCCGAGATAAAAGCCTTGATGTTCTCGCTCGAAACGCCGTCCGGCATACCGCCGCCGCAAGACATAATAATCCGCCTCTTGTCGATTAGGCCCTCGGTCGCCGCCCGAACACACTCACGAATCGCCCCGGGCGTCCCCGCCGCAAGCACCTCAAGGGTAGGTATATTGCCCAGCAACGTTACCGCCCCCTTCGTCAGCGCCTTCATTTCACGCAAACTGTGGTTGAAGCTGAAATTGAACAGGTTCACCCCTATCCGTTCGAGATAAGGCGCGCAAACCACACCGCCGGCGTCGTTGTGAAAGAACCGAACGGCAACGTCCGCCGATTGGAAGATCCGCTCAAGATAAGGCAGCGCAATAGCCTTGAAATCCTCTTCTCCGAGAAAACCGACAATGTCGTCGAGAATCAGCACCCCGTCAACGGACGGGAACGTCTCCGCCTGCAGTTTCACCCAATCGACCAGGAAATCCGTCACAGTCGCCAAAAGTCTGTGGATGGGCTCCGGATCCATCCGAATCGCCGTGAGAAAGTCGGTGCTGTTCATCAGAAAGCACGCTATGTTCAAGGGCCCGCGAGCCACCGCGAATTTGATGGCGTGCCCGGCCTGCTCGATTTGGCCGGCATAGTGCTTGAGACGATTGAGAACAAAGGGCGCCAACCCGTCTGTCCGCGGGTTCGGCTTCGTCAAATTGTCGATGTCGGAGATATCGGCAATAACCTCCCCGGCAAAGGGCATCCCATTCTCCTGCCATGTGCACTTCGCCCCGAACGCCGACGGCTCCGTGCACATCCCGAACTCCGACCAGAACCCCGGCAGAAAAATCACCTCAGGAAACTCCCGAACGGCCTTGAGATTGGCCTCGAACCACATCCGCTCGCTCGAGAAGTAATCCAACGTCGATATCCCGGCCCACCCCGCAAGCCACGGGCTGTCGATAATAAAGCCAACCGGCATCGGCTCGACCAATTCGCCGTTGATAACGGCCAACAGCTTGTCCCACTGCTCAGGCGTCATGCTGTTGCGGCAGCTCTCTTACCCTTGCGGACGAAATGCACAACCAGAATAAGCCCGATGAAAGCGACTATCACCGCAATCCCCCACCAGCGCAGTCTCGACCACAGACTCCAAAAGCTGATGAACGTCGCCACTGCCGTGCCCAGAGTCATCAGAACATTCCAAAAAATCCGCCGGCCACCGCGCGGCATGCTCTCGCCAAGGATGCGCTTCTGGTTCATAAGAATAAAGAAAGTAACGTATGCTATAGGCAGAAGTATGGTGCAGAACGCCGACGTCGGTATGGCCAGCCATGGCGCAGGCTGCTTCCACAGAATAGCCCCCAACGCCCCCACCGAAACCATCAAAATCCCGATCCGCTGCGTCCACCCCCCCAGCGGCTTCTTGAGCAGCTCACACAGGCACAACCCGTTGATCGTCATCAGCACCGTCGCGGCGCTGATCCCCAGCCCCATCACGCCCAGACCGAACAGATACTGCGCAACCACCGGCCCCGTCAAAGGCTCCAGCGTCTTCGCAAGGTTGAAATTGTCGCGCTTGACGAGCATCGCCGCCATCCTTCTGTCGGCGTAAGGCAGAGCGCCCGTCTTCTGCTCAAGCTCCTCAGCCGACAGGCCGGCCGCCGCCTCTTGCCCTATTTCAAAGGCAAGGCGCTCTTTAAGCAGCGCCTTGTACGGCCCGACAAGATTCTTCGCAGGCTCAACGCTGACTGCCCCGCCCTGCTCATCCGGCACAAAGCCAGGCGCTGGAACCGTGTAGAAACGCGACGCCGAAGCCATTACCACAAAGCCCGTCGCCAGAACAAACGGTATGAACAGGCCCGTTGAGAGGTCGAAGATCGCCAGGCCCCGGAAATCCTTGTCCCATCCTTTGCGAAGCATCGAATACGGCAGAAGGAACGTCATATTGACCCCGACCGTCGCTGCCATCGCGCTTACCATTACATCGCGCTGCTGGCCGACGATCAGCCTCGTCCAGAACTGCCGACAGTCATCGGCAACGGCCTGAAGATACGGCGTAAAACCTTCCGCAGGCCTGAAAAGGAACCGAGGGTCGGGTACTAAACCACGCAGGGCCTGGCCCCAGTCCACAACTCCCTTGAAACTCAGCCTAACCACTACCCCAAAGAAACACACCACGATAAGGCTGACAAGGACCTTTATGATAACCTCGAAGATCTTCACGCCGCGCGCCCCGGCAACGTAAAACATCGTCACGGCGATGCACACGCCAAGAAGAAACCCAACAACCAAGATTCTGCCCCAGGGGTCCGGAATTACATCAGGCCCGACCAGACCCGGCAGGAGGTTTTGCTGAATTGCGCGGGTCCCGAGCGTGAACTGCGGCATAGACCACACCAGGTTCGCCGCCATCGACGCCAACAGCCAGCTCCATCCCAGAACCGGGCTGACATGCTCGTTGATAGCATCAAGAGGACGCTGTCTCGTCGAAAGAGTCACATAACCGATCGCGCTAAGCATTACGATACCCAGCATCATGCCGAGAGGCTGAAGCCACAAAAACGTAAAGCCGGATAGTATGCCCAAGTAGAGGCTCGACGAGAACGACACGCCGCCGATCGTTATGCCGCTTTGCAGCCAGCCGGGTCCCGACAATCTCAGGAACGCTAGGGCAAGCGCCCCACGGCCCTTCCGCCTCGCGGTATTTATCAGCTCGCGGTCGTTTTCAATCCGGGGGTTGACCTGCATCGCCTCCTGCTCAGTTCCGTCCTTCTTAGCCATGTCTAAGTCTCCTGATTAGCCCTTTGGAAACAATCTCAAATCTGTCACCCTGAGCGAAGCGAAGGGTCTGGCAACGGAGAATATGAGATTCTCCGCTGCGCTCTCTTATGGAGTCCTCGTGGACAGAATGACATCTGCACTTTTGAGACAGTGTTTTATAGGACATTCTTGGATAAAATGTACTCCTTGGTTTTCAATACCATTTTCGGGTCCGTCTCGAACGGCAGACAGCCCGTGCCTACGATAATTTGGTCCCTATTCTGGCCCAGCCGGAGGACCCTGTCAACTTCGTTCTTCACGGCATGGAAGTTTTTTGCCGTCATCGGCCCCGGATCCATATTGATCCGGACCGTCACCTGCGGATGCGATTCCATCCGCTCCATAAAGGCCCTCTGGTCCGTCGCAACCGGGCAGCAGACATATCCCGTCCCGGTCTGGAGGATGTAATCGAGAATCGGCAGAGTATCGCCGCCCATTATGCACGGAACCGCATGCCCGACGATGGCCGAGGTCTTATCCATAATCTCTTTGAGACTGCTCAGCTCGATGTCTCTGAAGTTGTCGGGCGACAGTAACGGCGGTGCCGCTGCCGACTCGAAAAAGGCGATATCAAAACCCTGCGCGACAATCTCTCTGCAGAACTCCACCTGTCCCGCCACCAAGCCCCTAAGCGCCTCGGCCACCGAGCCGGGATCTGTCTGAATCTCGCACAGGATATTCTCGAATCCCATCAGATTCGTAGCCAGCGAGAAGGGCCCGCTCAAAGGTGCCCGCACATCCGCGCCGGGGCACTGTTCGCGGATACGCTTAGCCGCCTCGATGACCATCGGAATCCGCCCCGCCATCTTCGGGTCGAACGGCTCTAAGTCAATCAGCTCCTTTGCAGAAGAATAAGGATGTCTGGAAATGGCCGGAATACCATCGCCGCTCGGCTTGGTCACCTCGGCGCCGTAAGCCTCGGCCTCCAGATTGTATATATCGATCCCGACCACGATGGGCCGCTGCGCGTAAAGCTTAAACGCCGCGATGTGAGCCTTGGCTAAAAGCTCCGCATCCCGCGAGACCTCCCACGGACTCGCCCCGATTACTCGCGCAGCGTGCTCGTAAATCGAAGGTGCGAACTGAATGTCCTTCACTTGCTCCCCCTGCGCTCAAGCTCACGAATAACCGCCGAGTTATCTAAGTCCCCGTCACCCGCTTCCATTGCCTTTTGCAGCACGTCCAGATGCACCTTCGATAGAGGCAGGTCCTGGCCGAGCTGCGCGGCGCATTTGAGCATGATCGAAACGTCTTTGCAATGCTGCCGCAATCTCGCCTCCGGCTCGAAATCGCCTTTCAGCATCCTGTCGCCCTTGACGTCCATCGCAGCCGAGTATGCGGGCGTTACTTTCAGCAATTCGAGAAAAGCTTGCGGCTCAAGGCCCAGCTTCTTCGCAAACGCAAGCCCCTCAGCCAGCGCCAGCCGATTCAATCCAAGTATCAAATTGCTCGCAAGTTTGGCCCTGGACCCGCTGCCGGATTCGCCTAAGTAGAACACTTTGCCGCTCAATGCCTCGAATATATCGCTGCACGCCTCAAACGCCGATCCCTCGCCGCCAATCATAAAAACAACGTCTCTGTTCATAAGTTGCTGGCTCGAACCGGAGAACGGCGCATCGAGTAATTTGACTCCGCGTCCGGCCAGTCGCTTAGCCAGAGCGGATGTCTGCTCCGGGTCGCCCGTTGTCGTATCGATTACATAATTCGGCGGTGTCGCAGCCTCCAGAATTCCCCCGGCTCCTTCGACGACCTGAACAACGACGCTTGTATCCGGCAGTGACAAGATCACCCGCCCAGCTTGCTCGCCGACCTCCGCAGCGCTGGACGCAATCGTGACAGCATCCTTTGACAGATCTTCGCGCCTGCCCGGATCGACATCGAAACCTGTAACGTCGTAGCCCTCCGCCACAAGCCGCCGGGCTATCGCCGTCCCTGCAAGTCCGAGCCCGACAAGTCCGACTGTTTCACTCATCTTATCGCCCTTCTGTCACAGCAGCGCCAACATTGCCAGCACGCACGCCACGCACAATCCCAGCGACACCACCAGGCCCACCCACGACTGACGCGACGGCTTAACGATGAACAATCCCCCGGCCGTGGTCAGCCGACTCGATGCAGGCACCGCCTCATCCAAAGGCAATTCGAGCTTATCTTCCTGACCGATGGGAACGTAAATCTTCGTGAAGAACCGCTCAATCGCCCCCCGCTGGGGCGGTTTCGTCAGCAGGCTGCCTATCACACCGGCGGCGACGCCGACTATAATCGGCACGGCAATAGTAACGTCCCTGCCGCACATAAGAACGTGACGAGTCAATATATAGCTGATTCCCGCAAGGATCGTGCTCGCGAACATCCCCGTAGTATTCATTCGCCGCCAGAGGATGCCCATCGCCGTCGAAATGCCCACAACGCTCAGAATATTGAAATAGTCCAGGATCGCTCGCACGAGGTTCGCACGCATAAGGATCGCCCCGACGAGCGACAGAAGCGCAATGACGACGCCGACAATCCGCGTAACTTGCACTACCTGCTTTTCGTCGGCTTCGGGATTGACATACACGCGATAGACATTCTGGGAAAACAGCCCCGCCACCGTCACCTGCACCGCATCGCCCGAAGACATCGCCGCCGCCATAACGCATGCAAGCATCACGCCCTGAAGCTCCGGCCTTAGTAACCCGCGAATAGCATCCCCGAACGCCGCGTCTTTGTTGATCTCAGAACCGGAGTTGAGCAGATGAACCAGCCAGCACAGACCAAGCACGCACCAGCCTATCGTGCAAACTCGCTTGAGCATATTGCCGTAAGTAAAGCCGACCCGACCCTCCCATTCCGTCCTGCCTGCCCCACAGACGCTCATCAAATGCGGGAAAGCCAGCGCCGTCAGGGGCGCGTTTATGCTCAGCAGCAGCACCGTCAGCAGGCTGAACTGCTTCGGATCGAACAGGCTCAGAAGGTTGCCCTCCTGCGCAGCCAATGTCTCGCGAACGCCCGACATCCCGTTGACTTCCTGCAGTTTCAAGGCGGCGGGGATCGCTATAATCGACAACGCGATTATCATAAAGCCCTGAATCATATCGGTCCGAATCGCTGCGATTATCCCGCCCCAGTAGCTATAAACGATAAACACCGCAGTGCTGACAAACAGGATGCCAAAGAACCAGGGGTCGTCGTCTCCCACTGCCGCCTTACCCATCACCCCCTGCACCGTCGTCGTCGTTGCGAGAAGGACGCCCGAGAGAAACACTATCATCCCGACCGCCGCGACGATAATATAGAGCACGCTGGCCGCCCCGCCGAAACGCTCCCGGAAAAAGTCCGCCATCGTCAGACACCGCATCCGCCTGACAACCGGAGCGATTATCCAGTAGAAAGGCGTGCCGAACAGCCACATCCACGATACCCAGATGCTCGACGCCCCGCTTTCGACCGCCTGGCTCATCACCCCTGCCACGTTGCCGGGATGCGTCCCCGCACCGAAGGCGTGCATCACCATCATAGGCCACCCGAACTGACGATTCCCTAAGAGATACCCCTCCTGATTCCGGATACCCCGCTTGCTCAACCACCCCATCGCCAGCATGCCGGCAAAGTACAATGCCAGCACAATCCAGATCGCATAGTGTAATCCGAGAAACTCCATACCTGCTCCTTACCACTGCGCCTCGGCGTATGGACCCAAAGGCCCCTTCACCGCGAGCTTCGCCCTGGATTTGATAATGGCCTCGGCAATTGCTATATCGCTGCCTCGAGTGATCTTTATATTTGACGAATCCGTTTCCACGATCGTCACATCCTGCCCAAGTGCCTCGACGAGCTGGGCGTCGTCGCTGATTGTGCTCTGGTCGAGGTTCTTGAGATTCGCGTAAGCCTTCCTGAGCAGCCTGGCGTCGAAGACCTGCGGCGTCTGGGCCTCGTAGAGGTCCGACCTGTCAACCGTCTTGACGATGACGCCCTCTTTGACCTGCTTGATAGTTGCCGCAACGGGGCAGGCCGGTATCGCCGCCCCGCTCTGCTCCGCCGCGGCGATTACCTTGTCGATCATCTTCTCGGTCACGCAGCACCGGCAGGCGTCGTGCACGGCAACCAGGTCAATTTCATCCTTCACCAGCTTCAGCCCGTTGTCCACCGTATCGAAGCGCTGCTCGCCCCCGAAGAATTGCTTGACCCCGAAAAACTTCAGATTCGGCCCCCATTTGACGTGCACCATTTCTTCGTCGTCCGGATTTATCCCCAACAGCACCTGTTTGACCTCCTTGCGGTCGGCGAACACCTCGACGCTTCGCACAAACACCGCACGCCCGTCAACGTCGCTAAACTGCTTCTTTCTTTTCCCGCCGAATCGCGTGCCGGGCCCGGCCGCACAAATTATCACTGCAACAGTCTTTGACATACCTCAATTCCCTTTTGTCTCTGTTATTCTATGTCGCATCTCGTATCGTGTCTCACCCGGTCGCTCACGTTCCCGGCTCTTCTGTCTTCTGTCTCCTGTATTCTGTATTCTGTTTTAATAGTCGATGCCCCGACGGGCGCAGATGCCCTTGTCAAACGGATGTTTGACCTTCTTCATTTCAGTAACCAGATCCGCCAGGGCCAATAGCTCTTTCGTCGCTCCACGTCCGGTCATCACTATCTCGACCCCGAGGCCCCTTCTATCGATAATGCCCTTAATATCTTCGAGCCTGGCAAGGCCCTTGGCAAGGCAGAACACAATTTCATCGAGTATGACCACATCGTAAATCCCTTTTTCTGCGGTTTGGGCGATTCGCTCAAGTGCATCGCCGATTGCCGACTTCATCGAGGCAACGGCTTCCTTGTCGTCCGGGGATTCAGCCATATTCCAGGGCCTATCAAGCGCCTCGACCTCGATTCCGCCGCCGCCCCCCTGCAGCGCCAATCGCTCCCCGATATCGAGGCAGGGCGGCTTAAGGAACTGGTAGATCAGGACCTTGTTCCCCTGCCCGGCAGCACGCAGCGCCAGGCCGAAGGCGGCGGTCGTCTTGCCCTTGCCGTCGCCCGTATAAATCTGAACAAGTCCTTGATCAAGCATATCCACATAGTAAGGCCAAAAACCCCCGATTAAAAGGCAAAAACTCAAAAACACCCGTCATCCACGAGTCGTTGGGCTCGTTCGTAAGGCATACCCAATTGTAGCCTGCCCCGGGCGCGATGAGCAGGAATCTCACTGCGAAGACTTTTTTTTGTCGCATTTTTACCGATTCCTCGCTCTTAATGGTAGAAGCGCTTCAAGTAAGGAGTTCTGTAACGTGCAATCAGATGCTGAAATAACAAAGATGGTGCTAAACGGCGAGAAACAGGCATTCGCCGCACTCGTTGAACGTTATGAACGCCCCGTCCGAGCGGTGGCCCTCAACGTTCTCCGCGACTACCATCGTGCCGACGACGCCGCTCAGGATGCCTTTGTCAAGGCGTATGAGAAGCTGCCGGGCCTGCGAAAACCGGCCGCTTTTGGCCCCTGGCTGATGAGGATAACTCGCCGATGCGCCCTCGATTCGGCCAGGCGGATACCAAAAAGGGCCTCGCTTGAACTACAGACCGCCGAGGAAATAGAAAGCCGCGACGGCCGATTGGACCCGGACAAGCAAACCCTCTTGGCCGCCGTAGCAAGACTGCCCGAGGCCGAGCAGCAGGTGATAATGCTCCGATACCTCGGCAGCAACAGCGTCAACGAGGTCGCCAGAATAGCCGGACGAAGCGTCGGAACCGTTACAAAACAATTATCGCGGGCGCATGGACGCCTGCGAAAGATGCTGAAGGAGGCAGACCTATGACTGCCCACGAAAATAATATAGAGCAGAAGTTGCAACAGCTCGCCCAGGCCCTCGAATCGCAGGATTCGATAATCCCCGGCGTAATGAGCCGTATCGAGGCCCTCCCGAAAGGCCGGCCGGGCAAGCACGACAATCAAAAGAGCATACTCATGATCAGGAGAATCATTATGAATCGTTTCACGAAGTTCGCCGCTGCCGCGGTGATAATAATAAGTGTGGTCTTGGCAATAGGCGTATGGAACAAGTCGATGCCCGCCGCTTACGCCCTTGAATGCACGATCCGCGCCAACCACGGAGTCAGGTATATCCACATCAAGGACTTCAAGCCGGGCCAATCCGACCCTAAGGAATTCTGGATTGAGTTTTCAGAATCAGGCGAGGTCATGAATGCACGCCTTGACTTCCCCGCCTGGGCCTCCGCCGACGGCGAAAAAGCCGTAGTGTGGAAGGAGGACAAGGCTAAAGTCTGGTTCAAGAAGAAGAACACGCTAACGACCCTCATGGATAAGACCGTTGCCACGCAACTGCTCGAAGCCATGCAACAGCTTAATCCCAGGCTCGCCGTAGAGCGATTGAAGCTGCAGCAGGCCGAAGGCAAGGCGAGCGTCGAGATTGATGAGCCTGCAGACAAGTCCAAGCCGATCGTCGTAACCGCCACGTATCCGCCCCAAGGCTCGATTCCGGGCCGCCGGCTAATCCTGTTCGTTGACCCGGCGACCAAGCTCGTTTCCGTTGTTGAGTTCTACCAGCTAAAGGATGGTGAATATCGGCAGTACGGCTTGACTGAATATCACGGCTACAATCAGCCTATCGACCCTGCCGTCTTTGCACTTGAGAATGAGGTCCCCACTGACGCCATGCGGGTCGATCAGACCACCCAGGAAATCGGCCTTGTTCAGGGCCGGCTCACCGACCAAGAGATCGCAGTCGAAGTCGTGTGTCAGTTTCTCCAGGCCCTGATCGCCGCTGATTACGCAAAGGCGGGCAGAATCTACTCCGGCGTCCCCGCCGAGCTCCTCGAGCAGAAGCTCGCCGCCGTGAAGTTCGTCCGAATAGTCTCGATAGGCGAGCCGACCCCCTCGACCTTCAACGACAGCTTGAAGGTCCCCTGCGAGTACGAAATTGAGGCCGATGGAGTCAAATCCGTCAGTCAGTCCGGCATTTACGTCCGTCCCGTTCACGGCCAGCCGGGCCGATGGTCCATCGACGGTGGATTCTAACAGCTCAATCCGCTAATCAGCATTTCCCTAAAGCCGCCTGTCCCCGAAGACAGGCGGCTTTTCAAATTTGAGGTCACTGCCGGTAATACCGGAAGACTATCATTGACAAACCCGCGCCGAAACGTTATACTTGTGCCCAATTATGCTGATCAGAATTTAAAACCCAAAGGAGAATTGTAATGAACAAGCAAAAAGTGATTTTGGCGATTCTATACGTAGGCGCCGCTATTACCGTTAGCGGCTGCGTACTGGCGGCAGTCGGTGCAGGAGCCGCAGGAACAGTTGCCTATGTAAAAGGCGACCTCGAAATCCTCGAAGCAAAGGGCCTCGACGACGTCTATGCGGCATCCAAAAAGGCGCTCGAAGGCCTCGAACTAACCGTAATCCAGGACAACAAAGACAAAATCGGCGCCACCCTCGTATCACGCGATTCGCAAGATAAGAAGATAACTATTACCCTTAAAGCCGTCACGGACGAGTCAACCGAAATCTCAATCAGGTACGGCACTTTCGGCAGCGAGGCAAAATCGTCAATGATCTATAACAAGATCAAAGAGAACCTCAAGTAACTTGAGGTTCACATTTGCATCTATGTCATCCTATATCCTTCTCTGCGGGGCCCGGCGGAAGCTGGGGCGATGCCGCCGAAGCGGAGGTCTCGGCGATTGATATCTCCGTCGTGTAGTCCGGGTATGAAAGCGAAACGATCCTCTTGAACGCCATCCTCGTTTTGTCCTGGAGCATGTCAAGGACGTAGAGGTCGTTGACGTTGCTCAGGGCGTTTTCTCTGGCCTCGTCGTCCAAGGCGAGCACCTCGTCGGAGCTGAAGTCTTGAATAATATCGTACTTCCAGGCGATGTTCTCGGCCTTCTCTAATGGCAGCTTGTAGAACTTCCTGTTGTATATCTCGCAGCTCAGCACCTTCGGGCTTGGAAGCGATATGGTGATTGATTTCCGCGTATCGTCCACCGAGCAATCCAGCCGGTCCAGGTCGAAACCCACCTTGAGCTTCGCCGTATAGCGCAGCAGACCCCTCTTCCAGCGAACCGTAACAAAGCCCGCCTTCTGCTGCTTTATCTCCGTAACGCCCTCGGTCCTGTATTCAAGCACGGCCAATTCCGCTATCGCCTGGATCGACTTGACCAGAAACGTGGTTGTCTTCGACTGGACCGTATGCTTCTCGGCCAGCTTCCTGCCCGCATAGAACGCAAGCCCCCCAACAACCGCAATACTCACACCAAGAATGGCATACCACATTTCTGCTGCTCCTGCCCCATAGTATCGATGCCGGACCGACGATGCAGGCCGGCTGACTGCCGAATCGCAGAATAATCAAAACAAATCCCCGAGTCAAACCAAAACTCGCCAACGCCGGCATAAGGGCTTACTCTGTAACCACGCTGCAAATAAAGCCCCGTCTATGCTCGGCCTGCCTTGTTAAGTGAATCCTGCAACGAAGCTTACGACAAAACCTCCGCTAACTACTAACTAGGGACAGTGGGGCTGTTGAAAAACCCCTTCATTTCCGATAAGATATTATACATCAGATAATTGCTAAATGCCATGTCCCTA